>JARGGF010001048.1 GCA_029210905.1 Bacteroidales bacterium
TAATTCGGGGAGTTTTTATCAAGATGTTCACCACCTACAATCAAAAAAGAAGGGTCACTTTCAAAACTGTTAATTCCAACGGACTTTTCTCCCTGGGCGATGTGTACTTCTAGTTTTTCAATATTAAGTGCAAATTTGATGTCTGCAATTATCTCATTTAATTCTTTATGCTTTATCGGCGATATTTTTTCTGAATAGGACTTCAGCATTGAATAATCAGGTATTTTTATCGATGCCAGCCATTTCTGAAAAGTTGAAAAGGTGCCATCTTTTCTTCCAGCCGGATGACGCAAATGTTTGTCAATTAATTTAACATCCAGTTGTTTATATTTTGAGACTGCAGAGGTTACATGCTCGTTTGTGATGCCTCCGGCATTCATAATTGTTTTTAGTTCGGAACCTTTTTTTGATATTTTGGGCTCAGAAACTTCAATGAGTTTGTCTATTTTCTCTTCTACAAGTGGCTGCAAACGAGCAATTTGACATTTATAATCAATGGCATTTTTTTCAGTTTCAAGTGTAGCCAGGATTTCTAAAATGGTAACCTTAATAATTTGCCCCGCTGCAGGCCCTGTAATATCTACATCATTTCCTGGAAGCAGATCTGATATGCTTTCATCTGGTAGTTCTTTAAGCCTTTTTTGAAGTATTTTTTTTGCTTCTTTGCCAAGGCCACATTTTATTAAGTGCCTCGAAAATGTAATATCAAATAGGATCGGATTCAAATCATCCTTATTTTTTTTCAGGAAGTTTTCCCGAACAAAGCGGTGAAAAGCCAGGATATTATTTGCCTGAACTGCATCTTCAATGGCTTTGTACAATAGTTCGTTAATAGCCAGTGAATCATAGTATGAAATTTCCCAATTAATAATCCAGTTTGTTAATAATTCATTGGTTCCGGCATAATTTAAAATCTTGTGTAATAATTCGAGTAGTTTTTCATTATCAGCAAAGGAATTAAAAACTTTTAAGCGGTCGCCTTCAGAATATTCCATGTATAAAAGGGAGAATTCATCAAAGGGATTTTGAGATTGTTCAATAAGTTTTTTAATTAATGCAATTGCAAGTTGGTTACTGGCCTCATTTTTCTTTTTAAAAATCCAGTTCAGGCGGGCAATTTCCCTGATTTTTTCATCAGGCTTTAAACAGTTAATGTGCTGAAGCTGATAAAACAACTCTGCATTTCCTCTTGTGCTTAAAAAGGCAATATCTTGATATTCAACCGGATTTCTGCCAATTTCTTTTTTTACTTTTAACGATTCTTCATTGCAGGGGACAGTTTGAATAACTTCTTCCCGGTTATTAAATGCCACGAATGCTGATTTTTCAGAGGTAATTACAAGGCTCCAGTTTAATTCTTTGTCTTCATTTAGTTTACCCTTGTTCTTTTTTATAGAGGATAGAGCCAGGAAGGCAAGTATTATTTCTGATTCATTCGAATTACCTACCACATAAAGCTTTTTTTGGTCAGAAATTTTTTCAATAAAATGGTTTCGTGTATCAATTTTTAGTAATGAGGTGCCTCCAGGTGCATGTTCAAGCAGGTAGGAATATATATAGTCCTGAATATCAACTTGATGCGATTCGCTTATTAACTTACTCAGTGAAAATTTACTTTCAGGGTTTTCATACCATTTATCGTCCTTAAAATCGAAATATAATTTCTCCTGGTCTATCAGGTAAAAAAACTTAAATCCAGTGTTTATACCCAAACTTCCTGATATACCGCCCTTATTTTTATATTCAATAAAATGAACATTTTCGCCTTTTGAATAAAGTGCTTCAATGCTTAAATTCTTTTGCATCCAATCAAGTAAAGGTCCAATAAAGTTTTCGTTATTAAAATTTTTCGAAAGAAAAGCTATTGTTCCATGATTCAGTAAATGGTACATCAGATCAACTTTTGAAAGCTTAATTTCTTCGTTTTCCTTTTTAATGGGCAAATTATCTTGTTCGTTCATATCAATCAGATTATTGTATAAAGTATTTCTAATGTAAAAGTAAGTCATTCTTAGAAAATAGACATCAAATTAGGCATTTGATTTTTAGTATTGGGTGGTTTTATACATAGAAATCAAAAAGATGAACAACCCTATTTATTAGGTTCAAAATAGGGTAATTTTCTTCAATCAGATCATAGAGATAGAAAAAAAACGTATAAGATGTTTTAATTAATACCCAAATTGAGCGATTATTCGTTAACACTCATGAGAAAAGTTCTGCTCAATCGATT
>JARGGF010001049.1 GCA_029210905.1 Bacteroidales bacterium
GATTTAGGGGGTAGGCGTTTACTGTTCGGTTCCATATGCATTTCAGCCTTACTCATCTTACCTGGGTACAAATATTTTCAATCATTGATATGGGTAACCTATAGCAGATTACATTTATCCGACAGTTTGATTTACTAAAGAAAAACCTATCAAAAAAAACTCCAATTAATAAAATAGGTGCGGAAAATAGTGTTTTATAAATGCAAGGTTCTAAGATAATGATTGCAATTCACGAATATTTATAGCACAACAAATAATAAACCCATAATATTAGGGGTCTCTAATCAGAAAGTAATAACTAATCACCTAAAACTTAATACAAGTTAATGTTTAATATATTAAACTAATTTTATTATATTTGCACAATATATTAAACATTATGGCAAAAAACAAAATCCTACTTCTTCCAAAAACCAGGAGAATATTAGAGACTGTTGGTGAAAACATTAAGCTGGCAAGGCTTAGGAGAAAACTAAGTGCAGAACAGGTTGCTGAAAGAGCCAATATTGCCCGAGCAACCCTACACTCCATAGAAAAAGGGGCTGAAACGGTAAGTATAGGTGCTTATTTAATGGTCATGGTGGTACTGGGTCTTGAAAAGGACTTTTTATTATTGGCCAAAGATGATGAATTAGGCAGAAAATTACAGGATGCTCAATTACCAAATAGGGAAAGAGCCCCCAGAAAATAAAAGAAATATGGCAACAGGTAATAAAAACAGAAGGGCAATCAGGGTATATGCACATTGGGAAACCCTGACTAAACCAGAGTTTATGGGCATCTTATATTCCGAACGGATCCGTGGAAAAGAAATATTTTCTTTTGAATATTCAAAAGACTGGCTGCAGTCGGGAAATGCCCAAAACCTCGATCCTGATTTGCAATTTTATGAAGGTGTGCAATACCTCTCAGATGAAAAATCAACCTTTGGTTTATTCCTGGATTCCTCACCAGATAGGTGGGGCAGATTATTAATGAAAAGACGGGAAGCTGCCTATGCAAGAATTGAAGGACGCCTTGAAAGGACACTTTTTGAAACTGACTTTCTTTTAGGCGTATATGATGAACATCGAATGGGTGCAATTCGTTTTAAAGAAGAAGAACATGGTCCATTTTTAAATGATGACACTTCACTTGCATCCCCACCATGGACTTCTTTAAAAGAGCTGGAAGAAATAAGTCTTAAACTGGAAGACGAAAATGTTGTGGATGACCCGGAGTATATAAAGTGGTTAAATATGCTTGTTCAGCCAGGTTCTTCACTCGGTGGAGCAAGGCCAAAAGCCAGTGTGGTTGACAGCAACAACCATTTATGGATTGCCAAGTTTCCTAGTAAAATGGATATTATCAATACTGGTGGCTGGGAGATGCTTGCAAATCAACTGGCACAAAAAGCAGGTTTGAATATTGCTCAAGGTAGAATTGAAAAATTCACAAGCAATTACTACACCTATCTAACAAAAAGGTTCGACAGGACAACAACAGGAAAGCGTATTCATTTTGCTTCTGCAATGACTTTACTAGGTTACAATGATGGCGATGATTTTCTGGAAGGAGCAAGCTACCTTGAATTGGCCGAATTTATTATAAGAAATGGGGCAAATGTAAATAACGATCTTGAAGAATTATGGCGTAGAATCGTATTTTCAATAGCCATTTCAAATACCGATGACCATTTACGGAATCATGGCTTTATGCTGACAGATAAAGGATGGACACTTTCTCCAGCCTTTGATATCAATCCAATATCAGATGGACAGGGTTTAAAGCTTAATATATCAGAAAATGACAATTCGCTTGAATTTGACCTTGCTTTTGATGTGATTAAGTATTTTAGAATAAAAGAAAAAAAGGCAAACGAAATTATCAACCATATTAAAGAAACTGGAAAAAACTGGAAAAAAATTGCAGACACACTCCATTTACCAAGAAATGAGCAGGAAATAATGAGCAAAGCTTTTCAAAAAGCTATCAACTAAATGCATGAAAAAAGCCCGGAGCTGAAACCGCTTAAAAAACTCAAAAGACAAGGGATGTCAGACCCTTATTTCATGTAGGGGTTAACTGCTGTTCATGTTTTGTTTTCGGCCGTTATTCTGATTAAAAATCGTTGATTCAAAATGATTAATCCGCTTTTCCAGGAACTCAATTTTTTGATTCATTAGCTCGTTAATTCCTTTGAATTCCGTTTTGATAAGGGCCATCGTTGCCTTAACTTCTGTAACATCC
>JARGGF010000104.1 GCA_029210905.1 Bacteroidales bacterium
CCTGGTGCTCATGGCTATCCCGTTGCCCAACTATGCCTTGTCCGCTTTTTTCAACTTTGACTATTTCAGTAGGCCGGAAATCGTGTTCTCTCCTGCGCTTTTTCTTGTTTTCTTCTTCTGCTATTTCTTCATCACTTTGCATAGCGTCTTTTTTATCTTTTGCAACTCCCGTGGAGTCAGTGCGTGTAGTAATGGCTTGTATAGGCACAGATAAAACGTTAACCTTTGTGTTTGTCTGTATATCAGCAGTTGCAGACATACCCGGTCTGAAAGGGTAATAATTTGGTTTATCCTTTGGGATTAAATCTGCGTACGAATCTTTTAAAATTAGAATTTTCACCTCAAAATTGGTCACTTCGTCACTACCAGTTCCCGAAACTGAGGCCGAATTTGCAATTTCGGTGACAATACCTTTAAATTTCTTTCCTAAGTAGGCATCTACCTCAATAATTGCAGTATCATTATTTTCTACCCGGACGATATCATTTTCATTAACATCAACCTGCACTTCCATTTTATCCAGATCAGCTATTCGCAATAATTCGGTTCCTGACATTTGAATGGTTCCTAAAACCCTTTCGCCAACTTCGATGTTAAGTTTTGAAATGGTGCCTGACATAGGGGCATAAATCGACGTTTTTGACAAATTTTCACGTGATTCGCGAAGCGATGCTTCTGAACTCATTACTGCAAATTTAGCAGAGTTAACACTTTGAACCGAGGCTTCCACGTCAGCTTTGGCTACCAAATAATTTGATTGAGCATTTTCATATTCCGAGTCTGAAATAGCTTTGTCTTCCCACAGTTTTTTGTTCCTGTTAAACGACAATTCTGCTGCTTTAAATTGAGCTTCGGTTTGAGCCAGCCTGGCTTTTGAGTTGGCAAGGTTCGAGCGGGCAGTATTCAAACTGGCTTCCATTCTATCAATACCTGCCAGGTATATTTCAGGATTAATTTTAAGTAATAAATCGCCTGTTTTCACTTGCTGACCTTCAACAACGTTTAGTAACACAATTTCGCCCGAAACTTCAGAACTTAATTTGAGTTCGGTCTCTGGTTGAATTTTCCCATTCGAAGTAATAATTTCAACAATTGTTCTCTTTTCTGCCATTTCGGTGCTTACTTTTGTGGCAATGGCTTTGCCAAACCAACCTGCTTTTTTACCAATTATAGCAAAAACGATCAATACACCAGCTGCAATTAATAGGTACTTTAGTAGCTTGTTACTTTTCATTAGTCTGTTTTTTATTTTATTTTCAGATTAAACACCCTGATAATTAATAGTTTAGAAATTAAATCTATTTTAATGGGATGTTTCATTAGGTTTAATATTTTCTGATTTTTCTGTAGAAATTGTGAAATTATCAGTTAGCTAAATTAATTCTTTTATCCCGAATAATTCAAAAAAAAAAATGAATTATTCTGACGACTTTGTAAATGTAAGGCTTTTATGAAAAATGAAAGCCAATATTTTCTTTGTCGGGGTTAACCTGGATTGCCCATAAATATTGGGAAATATAATATTTATGAACCACGAAGTGCTCAGCGAAGCTAATAATCCAGGTTAAAATGATTCACAAATTTTGAATAAAGGTAATCATATAAAAAGTCTGAAAATTAGGGATAGGAACTTTTCAGAATTTTGCCACTTAAACTATTCTTAAATTTTGAATGAGTAAATTAATTTTCCTGTTCATAATAAATCTGGTAGTAGTGCAATCCTGTTGATTGATCAAAGCCTTTTACAATACGGGTTCTGTCTCCATGAATGTAGATATGAAAGTTTTTATCGAGTTTAAGCACACTCTTAAATTGTGCCCGGCTTTTTTTTACTGCTGTTGGTGAAATTCCAAACTGATTTTTTATCTCCAGATCATTTTCTTCAGCAACACGGGTTTTGTATTCATTAAAAGCAGCTATAACTTCATCGTTCTCAATTACCGATTCTTCAAAATGTTGAATATCAAAATCTTCATTTCCATTAAAATAAGCTGCTGATTTATTGAGCATGTCTATTTGATCTGCTTTTTCTATCCCGTTTTTTTCATTAAAAACATTTTTTACAAAACCTTTACAAATTTGGATGTAGTTCTGTGTTTGATAAAAATCGTCTTTTCGCATTTGCAACTGCAGAAAATCATCTTTCCAGTAACCTGCCTCTTTCGATTTTCCAGCAATATCAATCATGCAAATTTTATAGCCGAGGTCCTTTTCTGTGTTGAATATCAAACAACCTTTGTCCAGTTTATTAATATTTATTCCCGTATCGTGTGCCAATTCAATATCGCTTCCTTTTGACCATACTTTTAAGAACGGGGTTTTATTTTCCGACTTAAATATTCCAATGGCTTCTACTACTTCATCATCTACAACGCAGTTGCTAAACAAGGCTATGTAAAGTTCGCCTTCTTTTATATTCGGGTGGTAAGATTGATCAAAAAGGTGGCTTGCTATCTCTTTCGAAGCGTCAAATAAATTTTCATTTTGTTCGAAAATGGATTCGGCTAATTTATACACCACATTAGCTTCCAGCCCATCTTCGGCTGTGAACTGGTAGTATATGGGATCCTTAAAACTACTAAAAAAATAGGTCTTCAAAAGTTCTTGAAGGTCTTCGTCTGGTTCCAATGTGTTATTGGCAATCAGCAGCTCTCCACCTTCATGCTTATTTCCAATTTTATGGGCCACTAATTTAATAAGCTCAGCATCTGCAAAATACATCATGGTGTTAAGGCTTAATAATTTTCGATAAAAGAAATTCTCATTTATAAAAATACAAATATGCTCATAATAGCGCACTTTAAAAAGGGTGGAGATTTAAATAAGCAAGGAATTGTTATAGCTTTATTTCTTCAAAATTTCGTCCAAAGACCCCCATTACCTTTGCAACTGATATAAATGCCTTATTATCAGTTTCCTGCACAATCTGTAGTATTTTTTGTTTATCGTATTTTCTGGCGATTACCATTACTACTTCAATTTCGTTTTTGCTGTACCATCCATAACCTTTTAAGCAGGTTACACCGCGTTTAACTTCTTTACTGATTCGTTCCGAAATTATCCGGCTCAGGTTGGAGTAAATCATAATCTGATACGATTGCCTGCTTCCATTCAGCCATAAATCCACCGTATATGATGATACAGCCATCACTACATAACCGTATACTATTTTTTCAATGGATTGAAAAACAAGATAGGTTGAGGCTATAATCACCACATCAAAATATACAAAAATCCGGCCTGGGCTAATATTGCGATATTTGTTGATTATCAGGGCAATAATATCGGTTCCGCCCGAATTTCCTCCATGGCTAAATGCAATACCAACCCCAACCCCCGATAATCCGCCTCCGATTAGTGCTGCCATAAACTGATCGTTTACGAATGGTGCTGTAATTAATCGCTGGAGCACAATAAAGAAAATGGAGCTTATTATAATGCCATAGATGGTATTTATTCCAAACCGTGCCCCTAAAATTTTTAGTGCAATTAATATTAATACTGCATTACCAATTAGTGTGCTATAACCTACAGGAAAGCCAGTGCTGAAATAAATAAGTGTGCCTAAACCTGCAAATCCCCCGCCCAGTATTTTCGAGGGTATAATAAAAGCGGTCCAACCGAAAGCGAATATTAAAAGGCCTACTGTTATATAAACATAGGTTTTTATAAATTCAAGTATCTTATTTTCAGAAAAATGCATGAAATGTTAATTTGGAAAAGAAAGTTTTAAACCCTTAATAAATTTTAGTTTTTATAGAATTTCCAGTAAAAACTTAAATGATATTAATTTAATTGCCACAAAAGTAAGGATAATGTTACCAATTTCAAATACAACAAAAGCAGCCTGATAAAGACTGCTTTTGCTACCTAATTATTAACTTAAACCTGTTATGAAAACCTTATGAGCTGCAAAATTAGAAGAAGCTTTTGTTAAACGTGCACAAATATGCTTAAGATATGTTAAATTAAAGTTTTGCGCTTGGCATGTATTTTTAATTTTATTTTAAAATAATTCATCCTGGACTGAACCTTTTTAAATTAGAAGTGTACTGTAATTAAAAAGTCAAAAAATATCTTTATGAATATGAGAAAATTAAAGTGTTGGATTTCCAGCAACATGCTAATAATAAGCTTGTTGCTTATTATTTGTGGGTTTCTGGTTATGGCTATCGATAATTCTGCAACTGATGATATGCATTCGTTTAATCAGTTGACTTTTGCACCCATTTTATTAGTTCTGGGATATACTTTAATTATATTTGCAATTATGAAAAGAAGCGAAAACTAATGCTCCGAAGTAAAAAAGGTCTAATTTCTGTTCAAACCGATGAAGAATTGATAGCTTCGATTATCAACGGCCAGGTAAGTGCCTTTGATGAGCTCTACACGCGCTATCACAAACGCTTGCTTTATTATTTTTATCGGATGCTAGGAAATAATGAACAAATAGCGCAGGATTTTATGCAAGATATTTTTTTTAAGATTATTGACAAACCACATTTGTTCGATCACAGGAAAAAATTTTCTACCTGGATATTCAGCATAGCCCATAATATGTGCAAGAATGAATATCGAAGAAATGAGGTAAGGAAAATTATTTTAAAGACAGATAACCCAGATGTCTTTTGCATGGATGTTAATGAAAAAACCAATCACGAAAAAATCATTGTCGCTATTTTTGATGAACTGGATTTGTTTGACGAAAATCATAAAACCGCCTTCCTGCTGAAATATCGCGAGGGCTTTAGTATTGAAGAAATTAGTGATACATTAAATTTACCGGCAGGTACAGTAAAATCTCGCCTATTTTATACCCGGAAAAAACTCCAGGAAATACTTACTGGTAAATATACGGAGACAATTGAAACCTTATTTTAATGCTTCAGATTATGATAGAATTAGATAAAAATCTTCAAAACCTTATAGCGAATGATGAACTTCCATTTAAGGCGGATCCATCCATTCAGCAAAGACTAAATTATCATATGCAGCTTAAGGCATCCAGGGCTCAGGTGAAGCAAAATTCGCTTATACCTTTTCTTTCAGGAGTTTTCACTTCAAAGTTGATTGGATTAAAAATAAGTTTATTGACCGTGGCCTTATTATTTATTGGATACCGACAAATTAATCATCCATCGGTAAGTTTTTCGTCTGCTGATACTGCTTACGTTTCTAGAAGCATCGATACACTTAACTTTCAAACAACATTTGATTCTTTGAGCATATACTAATCAATTCGCAAATAAATTTTTTCTTCAAAGAGATTATAAAGAAGCTTAATTCAGAATTGCATAATTCCTTTCAAATATTTCATTCAAAATATTATAGGTTTCTGTTGAATAAACTGCAGTAATCTTTACTAATTCTTGTAAAATATACATATCTTTTCCTGCTTCGTTGCTGATTGAATTAAATTGCCCCTGTTTTTTAATGGATTCAAAATAAACCAATTCTTCATTAAGAAAATTGCCAGCCTCGTTTGCAAGTTCATCCCCCTTGTTTTTGGCGCCTGATATGTAATAGGCTTCAACCATTTCGGGTATAAAGAAAGAATAAGGTATCCTTTCTGCCGGGAATAGTTGCATGCCCAAATCTAAAATTTCTATAGCTTTGGCTTTTTCACCTAAATTACCAAGGGTATTAGCTATTTCTGAAAACATTTCTCTAAAACGGAGCATCGAAACTATTTGGATATTCATATAATCAAGGTAAACATTGCTTTGGTTAACATTTCCCCATTTAAATTCATCCTTTACTTTTTTATATTGATATAAAACCTGGGCATGCTCAAGCTTTTCAGGAAGTTTATTCTTAAATGGGAGCAACCTGAACATGACCCCTTCTCTATACAAATAGGATGATAAACCAAGACTTTGAAGTAAATTTTCATTGACAAAATAGAGGGGGCGTTCCCAATCGTTATGTGCCAGAATATCAAGGATTAGCATTTCATCGCGACTAAGATACCTGTTTGGTAATTCAAAATCAATTTTTTCAGGAATTTCATCTTCAGATAGATTGCAATATGAACAGCTTGCTGAAAAATTGACCTTGTTTACATTCATTGTGAGCTTATTACCTGGCAGATAATCTAAAACTTCATTATCTCTTGTACTTACCTGGGTTCTTGGATCTTTACTAATTATAAATTTAATTGCCTCAGCCAGATCAATGGCACTATCTATTTTATTGATAATGGGGAAATAACGATTTCTACTCATTAACAAATCTGTACCTTTAAAAGACAAATCAACACCTTCTCGCTGGTTGTAGCTCAATCTTAATTGGTTAGCATACCAGTCCATGGCAATAAATGGTTGAAGTATTTGGCGTACATCAGTTCTGTGTCCTTCAACTTCCTGCAGATACCAAATGGGGTAAGTGTCGTTGTCTGCTGTAGTAAACACTATGGCATTTTTTTCACATGAATTGAGCATGTTTTTGGCGTAATCCCTTGCTGTATGTCTGTTTGAACGATTGTGATCATCGTAATTTTCAATAAACAGCTTTAAAGGTACCAATGTAAAAAGAACGGTAAGCGTTAACAAACCTAAAATTTTATTTTCCCTAATGTATTTTATTTTTGTAAAGATAGCCAGGCATCCTAATCCCATCCAAATTGAAAAAGCAAAATAGGATCCAACATAGGCATAATCGCGTTCGCGCGGAGTTATCGGGATTTCATTTAAATAAACTACTATTGCAATTCCGGTTAAGATAAACAGCAATAGCACTACCAGAAAGTTTGATCTGTCTTTTTTATATTGAAAAAACAGACCAATCAGTCCCAGAATTAAAGGAAGGAAATAATAGACATTTCTTGATTTTTTATAATTATCGGTTTCCGGCCTGTTTTTTTCATCTGCGATAAATAAACGGTCAATAAATTTGATTCCGCTCATCCAGTTACCGTATAAATTACTGCCCCTGCCTTGCACATCATTTTGCCTGCCAACAAAATTCCACATAAAATATCTAAAGTACATATGCCCCAGTTGGTATTTTAAGAAGAAATGAATGTTATCAAAAAATGTTGGGACCAGTATCTTTTTTATGGTGCCATCTTCCTGCACTATGTCAACTGATCGACCTTTAATTTTAATCCAGTTTTGATAGGCTTTCTCATGGTCAGGGTCATTACTGGCCATGCGTGGAAATAGGCTAAGTGTTTGGTTGTTATATACGTACTCCGGATTTAATTCATCTTTATAATATTTACCATCATACAACTTATAAGTGTATCTTTTTTTTACATCAACAACAGGTGAATTGTAATTATTGCCATAAATTAAAGGTCGTTTTGGGTATTGTTCCCTGTTCAGATAATCTACCAAACCAAAAATATTTTCAACATTATTCATATCTATAAAAGGATTGGCATTTGATCGGATTACAAGTAAGGTAAAAGATGAATATCCGATGAGCCAGAAGGAAAAAGCAACAATCACAGTGCTGATCCATTTACTTTTCCATTTTAGTGAACGCTGATAGGTGAAATAGAGCAGGGCTGAAAGGGATACTACAAAAAAGATAACACCTGTGTAAACAGGTAGTTTTAGATCATTAACAAAAAATAGGTCGGAATATGCAGCCATTCCTGCAATCCCTGGAATTATTCCAAAAATAATAATAAGAATCATTAAAAACGAGACCAGAATTGTTAAACTAAAACCCTTAAAACCAGGCTTGTAATTTTTATAATAAAAAATTAATGCCATAGCTGGCAGTGTTAAAGTATTTAATAAATGAATGCCAACCGACAGTCCTAAAAGATAGAAAATCAAAACAATCCATCTTGTACTTTCATAGCCGCTGCCCGACTCTTCCCATTTCAATATTGCCCAGAATACAATGGCTGAAAAGAGCGAAGAAGTTGCATATACTTCTGCCTCAACTGCCGAAAACCAAAAGCTGTCAATAAATGCAAAGCTCAGGGCTCCGATTGCAGATGCACCAAATATTAAAAGTTGTTTATTTTTGAAATTGTATTGATTTTCACTTTTTAGAATTATTTTTTTAGAAAACCAGCAGATTATCCAGAACAGAAACATTACAGTTAGTGCACTTGCCATTGCTGAAAGCATATTAATTGCAAAGGCTACTTTAGTAACATCCCCGCCAGCAAATAAACTAAATATTTTTCCCAACAGCATAAAAACAGGGGCTCCTGGAGCATGACCTATTTCAAGGTTATATGCACAAGCAATAAATTCGCTGCAATCCCAAAAACTGTTTGTTGGTTCAAGTGTTAGTGTATAAACTACTAAAGCAATGAAAAATATTAAAATTCCAATTCCGGCAGATAATCTATTTTCTGACATAATTATTATTTTTTATGAGTCTGTACACTTAAATCCGGAAAGGTTCATACAAAAAAATAGAATTAAAAAATCTTTAATATCGTTTGAAAAGGAAAAAATATTACATTTGTATTCATTAAAAAATACAGTAAAATAAAATAGCTATTTCATGTCAGAAAATATAGGTGAAATTCTGCAGGTTATTGGTCCTGTTATCGATGTTAGCTTTGAAAAAACAGGTGATGAATTGCCTGAAATATACGAAGCCCTTGAAATTAAACGTGAAGATGGTTCTCTTTTGATCCTTGAAGTTGAGCAACATATTGGCGAGGATACAGTTCGTACCATTGCCATGGACGCCACAGATGGATTACATCGGGGGATGAAAGTTTATTCAACCGGTGCTCCCATTAAAGTGCCTGTAGGTGAGGAGATTAAAGGCCGTTTAATGAATGTTGTCGGCGATACAATAGATGGCATTGGGCCTCTGCCAAAAAAAGAAGGATACCCGATTCACAGTGCACCACCAAAGTTTAGTAAACTCTCTACAGAAACCGAAGTTTTATACACAGGCATCAAAGTAATTGATTTAATTGAGCCCTATTCAAAAGGTGGAAAAATTGGATTGTTTGGTGGAGCTGGCGTTGGTAAAACCGTTATTATCATGGAACTTATCAACAATATTGCAAAAGCCTATTCCGGATTATCTGTATTCTCAGGTGTTGGTGAGCGTACCCGTGAAGGCAACGACCTTTTACGGGAGATGCTTGAGTCTGGCGTAATGACTTACGGAGAAGAATTTTTAAAAGACATGAAAGAAGGTGGCTGGGACTTGAGCAAAGTTGATATGGAAGCTTTAAAAAGTTCTAAAGTATCAATGGTTTTTGGTCAGATGAACGAGCCACCCGGAGCAAGAGCCAGGGTTGCCCTTGCTGGACTTGCTGTTGCTGAATATTTTAGAGATGGTGATAAAGAGTCTGGCAAAGGAAACGACATTCTGCTTTTTGTTGATAATATTTTCCGTTTTACACAAGCAGGTTCTGAGGTTTCGGCACTATTGGGCAGGATGCCTTCAGCAGTAGGATATCAACCTACCCTGTCTACTGAAATGGGAGAGCTACAGGAGCGTATTGCATCAACCGATACCGGGTCAATCACTTCAGTGCAAGCAGTTTATGTACCTGCTGATGACTTAACTGATCCGGCCCCGGCAACTACTTTTGCCCACCTGGATGCAACCACGGTATTGAACAGAAAAATTGCCGAATTGGGTATTTATCCTGCTGTGGATCCCCTGG
>JARGGF010001050.1 GCA_029210905.1 Bacteroidales bacterium
TAATTCCGATTATTATAATGGAAAACATTAAGACCAAAATATAAGGAAATTTAAAAAGAAGGTCAAAGTTGATGGTAGTATCGAATAGTGAATGGTAAAATGGCAATAAAATACTCAGAAAAATTATAGCAAGAATAAATGCAAAACCTGAAACTAGTATTGATTCAATAATAAAATGTAAAAGAATATGCTGGCGAAATGCCCCGATAGCCTTTTTTACACCGGTATCTTTATTTCTTCGGTTTTGTTGTGCTATGGTTAAATTAATATAATTGATTATGGCAAGCGTGAGGATTATTATGGCAATAACACCAAGTAAGCGCATTAATCCAATATTTCCCCTCTTTGATGCGTTGCCGATAGTCGAATCAAATAAATACATTTCTTTTAAGGGAAGAAAATCAGCATTGTTCAGGTAAGGAGAAAGAATTTGTGTGTTTGAATTGATTTTTGAAATCAGGTTTTCGGGGCTGGCGTTTTTGTTTAGTTGCAAATAAATTCTGAAAGGCCAGCGGTACGTACTTAAATCATCACTATTGCCTATCCATCTTGAGAATTTGAAATTTTCGTTTTCGGCGTTTACAATAATAGCCGCCGAAATACTTGAATTTTCAGGAAAATCTTCAATTACTCCATTTATCGTAAGCGGGATCCGGTTTTGGTATATAATTTCTTTGCCTAAAGGATTCCCGGTTCCAAAAAATGATTTTGCAGTGCTTTGTGTTATGATTGCTGAAGTTAACGTTGAGAATGGTTTTTCCTGATTTCCGGTTATAAATGGTACAGTAAAAACTTTAAAAAAGTCGTTATCAACCGACATTATATTATCAAGATATGTTGCCTGCTCATTTACCTGCACAGGAACGGGGCGATTCAAAATTTGCACCAAACATCCGTTTTCTATTTCAGGATAATTTTGAAGCAAAATATCTTTTGCCCTGTAATCGATTGAACTTGTGTTGTCTTCAGTATTGATTAAACGTACAATTTGCGCCGCATTTTCGTGGTACCTGTCATAAGAATATTCTTTAATGAGAAACAGGGCAATTGCCAGGCAGATGGAAATTCCAAAGGCAAACCCGCTGATGTTAATCACAGAAAACTTCTTATTCTTCCATAAGTTTCTGAATGCTGATTTTAAATAATAAGTGAACATGGTTTTATTTTTTAATGATTCATAACTCAAACTTTCAACTGAATTTTTAGTAGCCGCCCGCCAATTGTCTGAACTTTGATTCAGTTGATTTCATGATGGACTTTGATTTTTCTTATTCATCACCCGTTTGAACTGCAGACTTTTGCTCCCAAAGTTTATTAGCAGTCCAACTTCCATATTATAAGCTTCCAAATAATTAATTGCCTGAGCCAAATGAACATCTTCTAACATAATAATGGCCTTTATTTCAACCATAACTATTCCTTCTACAAAAAAGTCCACACGTCTTGTCCCAATTTGTTCTTCCTTGTAATAGAGCGGCATTTCAAATTCTCTTTCAAATGCAATATCTTGTAATGAAAATTCAATAGCCAATGCTCTTTGATAAATTACTTCCTGAAAACCATTCCCCAAGTGTTTATGAACTTCTATGGCACAGCCAATTATTTTAGAAGTCAGGGCAGAATGTTTATATTTATTATCAACGCTCATATTTTATTATTTTTTTTATTCTAATCATAGTTTTCAGTCCATCATTTAAATCACAGTTCAGACATTTACTCATACCTCAACGCTTCCACCCCGACGCTTCGGTCGTGATTTCGTCACTCATACCTGAGTGCCTCAACCGGATTCCTCGTTGCAGCCCGCCAACTTTGCCAACTCACAGTTAGCAATGCAATTCCCAATGCCAGCAAACCAGCCAACACAAAAATCCACCAGCTTAAGGTGGTTTTGTAAGCGAAGTTTTCGAGCCATTTGTGCATGGCATAGTATGCAATGGGTGTGGCAATTACAAAAGCAATAGCTACCCATTTTACGAAGTCTTTATTCAGCATGGTTAGTATTTCAGAGATTTTTGCGCCGTTAATTTTTCGGATGCCGATTTCTTTTTGTTTTCGGTTCAGGGTAAAAGAGATTAAACCTAGCAAACCCAAACAAGCTATGGCAATAGATAGTAAGGAAAACAAACTGATTAGTTTACCAAACCTTGTTTCCTGCTTGTATTGGTTATCAAACGATTCATCGAGAAATGTAAATTCAAATGGGGCCTGGTTATTAAATTCCTC
>JARGGF010001051.1 GCA_029210905.1 Bacteroidales bacterium
GTTGTGAAGCATTAAAGATGTCAACAACAGCTTGAACATTAGTAATTTGAGATGTAGATACTGCCTGCGAAACGGTGGAACTTTGTTGTTTATTAACATTTCCCGATGAGGATTGGCTGGTTCCGGAATTGGTAGTTGCTTGAATATTAGCCAGATAAAACTGTGTACCCTCAAAATTTAAATAACTGCTTGGATATTGGAATGAATTATCAACTATTTCAGCAAATGCCTGTAGCACTCCAGATTTGTTCAGCTTCTCTATCACAAAAAGACCTTCATTGGGTTTTGTGTACAATTTTACATTAAATGAATTGGCATATTTTAATTTTGCTTCTCTTTTCGAAGAAATTATTACTTTATTATTTTCGGGTTGTGCAACTGGAACTTTCCCCGCTTTTTCAATTGTAGCGATAAAAGGTACTGCAAATATTTCAAAAGTCAGGCTTCCGAGGGGATCAAACCCTTTTGAATACCCTTGTAGTTTTACCCTGCCTGATACTTGCACTTTATTACTGCTAATTTCTTGTAAATCAGTAATTTCTAATGGAAAACCCCATAGATTGTTAATTTGCATATTGGCATAGGATTTCATATTAAGTTGTAAGCCAGTCAAGTTATTACCAACAGAATATTCCTTGCTATCACCTATTATTGTTGTTGCTTGTTCATCTCCCGATTTGTTTTCAGCATTATGAGTATTGGAGTTATTCTCAGTATGGGAATTAGTGTTGGCAGTTCCACTCTTGTTAAACGGCCTTGACTGCTGATAAACTGCTTTTACAGTTATTTTTTTTCCTTTTAATTCCGGTGGCAGACATGTCAATTCAAAGCTGCCATCCACCTTTGGTGAAGTCTGGTAAAAATATTGCGACTCAGAGCTGGAACTGCCATCATCACTGATTGTTAGTTCAGTATCACTGCCTTTTTGTAAGTCAATATAAATGAGTGCTTCTTTTGTAGGCTTCCCATCCAGTTTAACAATTCCATGCACGCTTAACCCGGGTTTGAGAAGGACATCATCAAATTTTACTGCTGTTTTACTTTCTTCATTCTTAAATGAGATAATTTTGGGTACATAATTACTTCCGATTGGACCACTTACCTGGAAAGATAAGTTGTTGACTGACACATTCTTAAAGTTAAGATCTACTCTTCCAAAACTATTCGCAACTGCAACTGCTGTGTTATCATCGCCCAGTAATTTTACCCGTGCTCCCGGACAGCTTACAATTTGATTTATGGGACCATTACCAATCTGTTTTTTTACATAAAACCAGATTCTGTGTGAACGCTCTTTTACCATAATGTTTTCAACAAGTGTTGAAGCTCCCTCTTTTACATTTACCAGAATGGTATCTTCAAAATAAGCAACATCCTTGGGGATAACAATTAGTTTCCGGTTATTTCCGGGTATGGCAGGTATATTAAATGCACCTTTTATAGATGACCAGGTAGGTGTCAACTCGCCTTCACCTACATAACCGCCAAATATTCTGTTTTCATCAAATCTGACATAAGCATCCACTGCTTCGCCTTTTTCGTTTATTACACGGCCTTTGAGGCCTCCGTTGGCGTTTAAAATAATATTGTCTTCAACAATTTGTCTTCCTTCCTGGATTAAATCTTTACCATATTTTTTGATCCAGGCTGTTTTATGTTCTCCATTTTCATTGTAATAAAAACCATCTTTACTTACGGAAAGATAAATTTCTTTTATCACAGACAAGTCGTTGATTTCATTGAGTTGATTACTTAAATCGAAGTACCCGTAGAAATCGGTAAGTGCTTCAAAAACAAGAGGAGGAAGTCCATTGCGCATTACATAAAGTTTGCATTTGGCAAATTTTATTCCTGACTGGGCATTTACATTGCTGATAACTTTACCGCGAATTCCTGGTTTGGCTGGCAAAAGGTATACGCTTGCGCCTGATATTGCTGCGTACTGATAGTCGTTGTTAAAGAAGAATCTGGGTTTTGTAAACGGGTTAATGGTTTCCTGTCCGACAAATAATGGTTCATAATTTTCGGTGCCTTTCATTTCCGGAGTCCGGTAATAGCGATAAATGGCTGCATTGGTATTTCTGAACAGAATATTATCAAACTCAAATTCACCATTTGTGCCTGTAGTGTCAAAACTAATAACTTCATAATCAGGATATTCATCAAGGGAACCCATGATGTTTTCTCCTTCGCCTTCAGGGAGGTTTAAGTGGGCAGTTTCT
>JARGGF010001052.1 GCA_029210905.1 Bacteroidales bacterium
ACATCCATATTTTTCCATTCTCCATCCAGCAAATACTGGTTTGAATCTTTTGGATTAATGGTTTCAAGATAAAAATCCATGTCGTCAATCATAATGTTGGTCATTCCCCAGGCAATATTATCGTTATGCCCATCGATAATAAATGGAGCACCTGGAAGTAATAAGCCTGTTACATTAAGCTGACCTTCAACGTATTGATGAGCCTGATACCAGATTCCGGGAGCAAACAAACCTAGATGCATGTCGTTGGAAAGTAAGGGCATTCCAGTTGTACTTTTTTTACCTGCTACTGCCCAATTGTTGCTGCCTTCAAAAATATCGAGACCCAGATCAGCCAGCTTCTGGCTTGCAGACATCAACTCAGAACGAATTTCCATCTCGTTTCCGCTAGTAAACTCTTGTGCAAAAGTATAGGTTTTATGATTAGCTATGTTAGGCACAAGCTGGTTAAAACGCAATGAATCAACCTTTTGCATTATTTTCAGTAAGGTTACCTCTGAACTCCATGCCATGGTTAAATCCCAGGCCATATAACCAATAAGGTTGACACTATGCTCAATTTCCCATTTTTCGGGTTCATAGCCTAAAATGGTAAATTCAGGAGGTAGTTTGTCCTTATGAGTATCAATATATTGATTAATCCCGTCAGCAAAAGCTTTAAGGGCAGTTATGATTTTTTTATCTGTTTTTTCAAGCACCAGTTTTGTTTTATCAGGAATACGAAGTGCACGCATCAAATGGTCAGCTTTGATTAAATCCTTACCAAAAATTTCAGATAGTCTGCCCATGGTAACTCTTCGAAGCAAATCCATCTGCCATAAACGATCTTGAGCAATCACATAGCCAGTTGCCCTGTATAAATCCTCTTCGTTTGATGCTATAATATGAGGAATAGCATAGGCATCCCTTCTAACAACAACTTTTTCTTTAAGATTCTTTAGCTTTAATTCTCCTGTATATTCAGGAATACCTTTAGTAGAGGTATGATTAAGAAATATATAGAGCCCAATTGCACTTATAATTAATAATAAAAAAATTATAACAAGTACTCTTTTCAGTAGTTTCATAGTATAGAGGTATTAAGTCAGTGATTTGAGGCTAAAATTAATAATTTTTCGTTAGTATTAAAATCGCAAAATAAATTTGCCTGACGCAGGAAACTGTAATTACTTTAACCCACATAAATATTCAGAAATAGAAAAATTAATGAATGATGCAGCTTCACATTATCTGATATTATTAATTTCATATTTTGGAATAAAATGGTTTATAAAACAACCATTTATAAATAATATACGGAAAAAATAAAGATAGGGTAAAGATTTATGCATCTACTCCATCATCGAAGGAATAAAAAACATTTTCGGATTTTGGCGATTTCAATTGTCTGTTTACTAAATACTTATTAATAAAATCCAGAAAATACAAATAACTTGCAAATAAGAGGATGGTTAAATGGATATTAAAAAGAAAGAAAGATATCGAAGAAATCAGGGACAAGAAAAAGACATAGGTAAGAAACTCAAGAGCTTCGTCGATAAAAGTATTTTTAAACTTGAAAATATATAATTTTCTTCGTTCTTTCGTTTCAAAATCCAGACTAAACCCACTAATTAAAAAGAAACAGATAAAAAGATAAATTACAAAAAAAGGCGATATTACATTATCCCCATCTTCAAGGGCTAAAAAAGTATTTAATAGTATTAAGGGACCACTCATTGGGCCGTAGAGTGTTTCATGAATATCGTTTAGTTCATAGTCGCCAAGTATAATGATGCGGTTGTTTGTTAGTTTTTTAAATGCAGAATCTGGAATAAAATCAAAATCCCCAAGATTGATCAAATCATAATTTGCTCCATTATTATTTGACACATCAAATGGCCATATTTCAAAATCTACAATAAAAGAATTAAGGATAAATTCCTTTCCAATTCGATAGAAGGAATTACCTTTTCTAAGCCTGGTGTTATGCAATTCTTCATACATGCGCAGCGGCATAGATTTGAGAGAATCATTCTGAACAAGTTTGAACTTGATAAATTTATCAATATTGAAGGTTTCGTAGCCAGATACTGCTTTTTCAGCATTAAAAACAATATTTGAGTCTTCAATATTTTCGCCCGGACTGTACGAAACAATATAATTACTAAGCCTGTCAAATTGTTCTTGTAATTCGGTGTCGTTTTCTGAAGGATCGGAAAAGCTAACATCGCATAGGAGAA
>JARGGF010001053.1 GCA_029210905.1 Bacteroidales bacterium
TTCAGAATACTATCATATAGGATGTTTAGACTGTAAAAGAATGTATTTTACATTGGGCCAGCTTAATCAGATGCTTGAAAACGGGACAATTGAAGACGTTTTTGATAAACTAAAGTAAATTAACCTTTAAAAATTTTAAAATGCAAACTCGTAAACATTTAAACTCAGTAATCTTTTATTCAATCCTTTGTACTTTAAGCCTGTTACTTACTTCACTTGTTGGTTATGCCAAAAAGGTTGAGGCAAAGGAAGCGTCACAGGTAGCTATAAATATTTTTTCTGAAAATTCCGGTATTACGAAGAATCAACTTAATATAAAGAAAATCTTATCGCTTGAAGAAAATGGAGAGATTTTTCTGCGTGTGTTTAATATGGAACCCCAAGGGTACATCGTCGTATCTGCAGAAGATAATACAGAACCTGTTTTAGGTTACGGCTTAACTGCCAGTTTTAATTGGGAAGATGCTCCACCGGGATTGTTATTTCTTTTAAATGAATATAAAAGAGAAATCCAGTTTATCAGGGAAAAAACAATAAAGGCCAATACCGATATCAAGAATAAATGGTTAAGTTATACTTCACCGGATTATGTGAGTTTAAAAAGTTATACTCAAAATACGTGGATATTAAAAACTCAATGGTCGCAAGTAGATGGTTTTAGTCAGAATTGTCCACTTGATCCTGATACGGGAGATACATGTCAGGTTGGATGTGGCGCTGTAGCATTAGGCCAAATCTTGCATCACTGGGATTGTTTAGTTACGCCACAAGGGACATGTACATATACGCCGGCAGGATTCTCCGGCTCCCTTACTGTTAATTTTAGCAATCAAAATTATAGTTGGGAAGATATGGATCATTATTTTCCAGACAGTGATAATATTAAATTGCTATATGACTGTGCTGTGTCCATTAAATCGGATTTTGACGACGAGAATACGACCAGCCATATAGGCGATGTCGAATATGCCTTAGAAAATTATTGGGGCTTTACAACTGACGGAATGGCACAAAAATCAAATTTCACAAGTAGTCAATGGGCTTCAAAGATAATGGCTGATATAAGTAATTTTCGACCAGTTTATTACAGAGGAGACGATGATGGCGATGATGGGCATGCCTTGGTGGTTGATGGCTATAGAACTACGGATAATACTTTCCATTGTAATTGGGGATTTCCTATAATACGCCAGTTAAATGATTGGTTTTTATTGACAGACTTAACACCCGACGTTTATAATTTTAACAGTAATCAGAAAGCAATTTTTAGGATTCAACCAATAAATAATTGTTTTAATGGAATTTCGGGAGATGAAGAAGTTTGTTCATCCAACGAGACTTATTCCGTTTCATTACCAAGTTGTTGCTCTGCATCCTGGAGTAGAAACAGCAGCTATTTAAATCAGGTTGGTGGTAATACGGGTAGTAGTTATACTGTAAATTCAGCTATTTCTACATATTGCATTACAGGGTGGGTAAAAGTTGAACTCAAGAACCATGATGGTCAGACAATACTTGAAAAAACTAAATATGTTGGTGTTAATGGGCCTAAATCAGAAGATACAGAGTTAGTATTGAAAACAACAGGAGGCTCAACGGTTTCTTTTATGTGCCCAAATACCAATTACAATCTTTTCCTGAATAACAATAGTGGTTGTAACCTTTCGGATTATGATTGGACCTTTCCATCAGGATGGACTCCTAACTATTACTACAATAATATGTTTTCATTTAATACAGGTTCAAGCCCGGGTGGAATGGTAGAAGTATATGCCAGCACGTGTTGCAATGATAATGTAAAAATAGAAACAGGTTATTTTGGAAGTGGTTATTGTGGTAGTTCATATTTGTTAGTTTTTTCACCAAATCCAACCAGCGGTGAAACAACCTTAAATATAGAACCAGATGAAGAGCAAGAAGAAGAAACAATACTACAATCAACCTATTCAGAGCCAGCTTTCGATGAAAATGCCGAATGGAATCTGGAAGTATATGACAACCTCCAAAACCTGAAGCTTAAAGAGGACAGATTAAAAGGCAGCAGCACAAAAATACAAACCGCAAGCTGGAATGAAGGCGTTTACATGGTACGTGTAAAATACAAAGATGAAGTACTTACCGGGAAGCTGGTGGTGAAGAAATAGTTGAAAAATGAAGGATCCTCAAGGTTTTAATACCTTGAACGTCTTTGTTTACTATTGACTCTCTTTGAAAAC
>JARGGF010001054.1 GCA_029210905.1 Bacteroidales bacterium
GATTCGAAAGCTGATAAAAAAATCCGTTGCAGAACATTAATAATTGATGGTGTCAAATATCGTACTCAGCTTACATCAAAGTATCAAAATAAGGAAAAGTGGACTGAACCCGATAAAAACATGATTACCTCAATAATTCCTGGAACAGTAGTGACTGTTCTTGTAAGAAAAGGTCAAAAAGTGCAGGAGGGAGAGAGTTTATTGGTTTTGGAATCAATGAAAATGCAAAATAGAATTGCATGTCCACGCGATGGAAAAGTAAGGGCCATAAAAGTGGCTGCAGGACAGGTTATCCCAATAGGATATGTTATGGTTGAAATCGAATAACTCAACTTTATAAAAATGAATTGATAAAACCTTCAGGAGTTCTCTTCCCTGAAGGTTTTTTTTGATTAAACCCGAAATTTGCATTTTTTGTTTTATACATAAAATCAACATATTTTCGAATTCAGGTCTTTGGTTTTGCTATTAGCATGTACTTTCTCTTAATTTCCTCAGTTTATTAGAATCAATTTAAATAAGGTTTGTTAAATTATAGTTGCTGAAAGTGATTAATTTCTTTCTTATCTTAGCATATACAAATCTGCTATAATTTGAAAATATGAGCAATAAAGAAAAGCTTTACGATGCATTTGGGGAGTTGGTTTATGTAGTTGCCATGACTGATGGTATTATTCAGGCAGAAGAAAAAAAAGCCTTGCATGATATTATTTCAAATCATACTTGGGCAAGCGAAATAGAATGGTCTTTTAATTATGAAGTTGAAAAACAGCAAGATGTAGATTATCTGTATAAGAAAGTATTGGATTATTGCCATCAAAATGGCCCGGATCCTGAATATCAATTCCTGATTGAAATTTTGGAAGCAGTAGCAATGGCCAGTACTCATAAAGATGATGAAATACAGGTAATTAATAAGTTTACTTCCGAACTTACAGCCAGATTTAAAAGAGATATAGATAAGTTAAATAAAAGAGAAGAAGAAGATTAAATCTTACTCCCTGTTTTGTGGTTTCTGAATTTCAACATTCTTTTTAGCCTTAGTAGGAATAGTTAAATATCCCATAAATAAAATGGCGTTGGTAATGTTTTCCTTAATAATAAAAAGGAATGGTCGATCTGCTTTAAAAATGATTGGTATATCTTTGTTAACCACTGTTGATCTCATAGATATAACCGCAGTTGTTGAGCTGGCCTCGGTCCCTTTTTCCGAAACATCAATTACTGATTGATGTAGTATATTGCTCACTATTAAATCCTTAGATCCGGTAATGCCGGAGAAATCAGCTTCTCTTGAAAAGGCAGACTTCATCCCTAAGTTTTTCATAACATCTGAAAGTTCATAATTAACAGACAGTTTAAATTTAGGGATACTTAACTTCACATTTTTTGCTTCCAGGGAAGTAATAATTTCACTATAATACCTGCCATCAACCTCCTTAAAAATATTTTCAGTACTCTTTTTGGGCAAAAGAATCAGCATAGAGGCTCCATTGTTTTCGTATGGAACTTCTATTGCCTGAATTTCTTCGTCCTGGTAATACTTGGTGTTTAAATAAGTATTCATCATTTCGCAATGAATTGAATCGCCTGATGCTGCAATAAAATCTTCGAAACTTATTTCTGATGATGAAAAATCGTTTTTCCAGAGCGCATTAAAATACACGGCATTAATAAGTACCATTGCAGTAGATTCTGTTAAAATACCTTTTTTAATAAAATCTTTAATATTATTATTGGTTTGTTTTTCGACCCATTTGTTTATTTCATTTCTGGCATTTTCCCGGCTGGTCTCATCAATAAAATCTACATTTTCAGTTGTGGCATCGTAATAATCGCTGCTTATTTTTTTGTAAGATTTCTTCAATTTAAAAGAGTTTTGCAACCAAATAGAATTGGCTGTTAATAGCTTAAAGTCCTTACTGGACCGAAGGCTATTATTTACCTTAAGAAAATCTTCTGAGGTTTTATCGCCGCTATTAATCTCAAGTACCTTTGCCATTTCAAGCTTTGTTTTATTTTCGGCCCCTTCATAGGTCAATGATAGTGCTCCAAATATACTATATGGCGAGTAAAAGCAATTTTCATTGGCCGAATAAACCTGCTCAAATACTTTGAACGAAAATGAGTTTATGCTATTTGAAGCGCTATTTTTTTGAGAAAATGAAAATATAGAAACTAAAAGGAATAAGATTGAGAATGGCAACTTTTTCAT
>JARGGF010001055.1 GCA_029210905.1 Bacteroidales bacterium
AATTAGGTAAGCTTAAGGATGCATGGCATATTAGAATTTCTGTTCCCGAAGATGAAATATTAGGAGATGCAAATACTAATCTATTGATTAGAATACTAATAGCTGTTGTGATAGCACTTATATCGCTCTTTGTAACCTCTTATTATTTCAATTCTATAATAAAAAGAATAATGTTGTTAGGTTCTGTTGCAAAGCAAATGGCTAAAGGCAACTTGTTTATTGATTTCAAGATAGTTGGCAACGATGAAATAACAGATTTGGGAAGATCCCTTCAGGCTATAATTAGTAGATTTAGTGATATAATTAAAGGCCTAAAAGCCACAATGGAACAATTGCAGGCTTCAGGAAATGCACTTTCCAATACTGCTATTAAACTTTCTGAAGGAGCTTCTGAACAGGCTTCTTCTACTGAAGAGGTATCTGCATCCATGGAACAAATGAGTGCCAATATAGAGCAAAATGCCGAAAATGCTAAATCAGCTAATATTATAGCAAAAAGATCCTCAAAAGAAATTGAAGTTGGGAGTAAAAGTGTAAAGTCAACCGCAAGCTCCATGGGGGATATTGCAAAAAAAACCTCTATAATTGGAGATATTGCCTTCCAGGTTAATATCTTAGCCTTGAATGCTGCAGTTGAAGCTGCCAGGGCCGGAGTTCATGGCCGCGGCTTTGGTGTGGTTGCCAATGAGGTTGGTAAGCTCGCCGATCGTTCCAAAATTGCTGCTTCTGAAATTGACGAACTAACGAATCGAAGTTTTTCAATTGCAAAAAAATCCGGTTTATCTCTTGAGCAAATTGTACCGGAAATTCAAAAAACCGCTCTGCTGGTAGAAGAAATTACCAATGCAAGCATCGAGCAAAAAGCTGGTGCTGATCAAATTAACAATGCTATACAACAATTGAGTAATGTTACTCAGCAGAACGCTTCGAGTGCAGAGCAACTTGCAACTAACGTGGAGTCATTAACAATGCTTGCCGATAAATTAAATGATCTGATTGCCTTTTTTAAGTTTGATGTCAGTCAGGAAAGCAGTGTTGAAGAAAAATCTGTGACAGAGCAGAAAAAGAAGATAGCGTATACTTCAACGCCAATAACAAAGGAAAAAAATAAAAAGATTGAAGAAATTCAAAAGTCTGCTGAATCAAAAACGGAAGCACCAAATAAAAAAATAATAGACAAAGGTTTTGATCTTGACCTTGGTGGAGGCGATAAATTGGATGATGGATTTGAACGCTTTTAATAAGTGTTAAATATGTAAATGCTTATGTATGTTATAGATATAATATTATTTACTGATGGAAGATATTGACCTTCAAAGAATATTTGCAGCTCAGCTGAACGATATAGAATTTACAAAATTAAGTAAATTTATATATACGCAATATGGTATCAAAATGCCCCCTGAAAAGCGCATTATGTTGCAAAGTAGGTTGCAAAAACGATTGAGGGCATTAAAAATTTATTCTTTTAAGGAATACATTGAGTACGTTTTTAGTGGCGATGGCAGTAATGAAGTCATTCACATGATGGATGTAGTATCTACCAATAAAACAGATTTTTATAGAGAATCAGCTCATTTTGATTTTTTAAGGGAAACATTATTGCCCAATTTGTATGAAGAGAAAAAGATGATAAAATTATGGAGTGCCGGTTGTTCCAGTGGTCCTGAGGTATATACATTAGCCATCGAATTGGCCGAATTTGCAAGAACACACAATGGGTTTGATTTTAGCATTTTAGGAACAGATATTTCTACGTTAATGCTTAAGAAAGCCTTTTCTGCCATATACCCGGAGGATATGGTAGCGATGATTCCTTTGGAATTTAAAAAGAAATACTTGCTAAAAAGTAAAGATAAAACTAAAAAACAAGTTCGAATAATTAACCAGCTGCGACAAAAAGCAAAATTTCAAAGGCTGAATTTTATTGATGATCACTACCATGTAAATGAACAGTTTGATATTATTTTCTGTAGAAATGTACTGATTTACTTTGATAGAGATACACAAGAAAAGGTTATTAACAAACTGTGCAATCATTTAAGACCTGGAGGTTTTTTCTTTTTAGGGCACTCTGAATCTATTACAAATATTGAGGTTCCTTTAAAACAAGTGAAACCAACAGTTTATACAAGAATATAAAGTTGAAAAAATTAAAGGCTTAAAAATGAGTAATATAGTTATTACAGATGAGTTGTTAATTGAAGAA
The DNA here is from genome assembly GCA_029210905.1 of Bacteroidales bacterium. GTDB lineage: Bacteria > Bacteroidota > Bacteroidia > Bacteroidales > NBLH01 > NBLH01. Next base: position 2,210 of record JARGGF010001055.1, read on the forward strand.
T
>JARGGF010001056.1 GCA_029210905.1 Bacteroidales bacterium
TATGGTTACTATGCCATTTTATGATGAAATGGAATATTATCAAAGTATAAAAAGGCGCTTCCATGAAATGGCATTTACCAATTGGTTTGAAAATCTAAATCAGCAGCAAGTCTCGGAGAAATTAAATGAAGCAGATGTACTGGTACTGCCATCTATCCGTAATGAAGCCGCCCCCCTGGTAATCCTCGAAGCCTTTGCAAAAAAAATACCTGTAATTGGGTCGGATTATATTGCGATTAAAGAAATGGTGCAGCACAACATAAATGGGTTGATTTTTAAAAATGGCGACGCACAAAGCTTAAAAGAACAGCTTAGACGCTTAATAAATGAACCAGACCTTTTACAAAAACTCTCGGATAATATTAAACCAGTGCGCACATTTAAAGAAGTAGCCACAGCACATGATAAAGTGTATAAGGGATTGTAAAAAAGGGGGGTATTTTGGGTTTGGTTTGGGGCAGTTCGGCTTATTTCGGCGGAGCTTTTTAACCGGGCACTTCGGCTCCGCTCAGTGACCTTGCAGTTGTGCCTTTGCTCAGGATCTCAATGCGCGGAGACTGAGCGGAGTCGAAGTCGGACTGCAGCCGAAACAATACTGCAGCCTAAGCTAATAAAACTGTTAAAATAATAATATATACATCATTTATGAAAGGCTACACCTATATTCTCCTTTGTTCCGATGGAAGCTACTATACCGGTAGTACAATTGATCTTGAAAAACGATTATTGGAACATCAAAACGGAATGGGGGCCAACTATACAATAAAAAGATTGCCAGTTGAACTGGTATATTATGAAGAATATCAGCGTATTGATGAAGCATTTTACAGGGAAAAACAAATCCAGGGATGGAGCCGAAAGAAAAAAGAAGCTTTAATAAAAGGGGAATTAGATGACTTACATTTTATGGCGGAATGTAAAAATGGGACGCATTTTAAGAATTATGGGAAGGAGAAAGGGGAGGGGTGATCTCTGCTCATTTCGGTGGTGGTCTTGAACCGGACACTTCGACTCATTTCGGCTACGCTCAATGACCGCCGCTCAGTGACCTGCTGTGGCTCCGCTCAGTGACCTGCATCTGACCCCTGACACTAAAAGAAAAATTGATCTGCTTCAGCAAATCGCACCATTTGGGTAATAGTTTCATTTGATTTATAAGGAGTTTATTTATAAATTTACTTTAAATCTATTTTTACATTTATTCATTTCATGCAGAAAACATTAAATCTAACTCCAAGGGCTTTTTGGGATGTTGATTTTGAGAAATTACTCAAAGAGCCTGATAAATATGCTGAATTTATTATCCGAAAAGTATTTGAACATGGTACTTTTAATGATTTACTAAATGTTGTTAAATATTTTGGCAAACAAAAAGTGATTGATACAATGACCCGTACAATATATCTCTCCGAAAAAAGTTTACATTTTGCATCAGCTTTTTTAAATATAGAAAAAACAAGTTTTAAATGTTATACAAACAAACCACAACGCCATTTTTATTCGAAACGCTCGAAAATTTGATGCAATGGCAAGAACTTCAGAACTTTCGATTGGTTGGCGGAACAGGACTTAGCTTGCAGTTAGGTCACAGGCAAAGTATAGATATAGACCTATTTACGGATGTTGAGTTTAATATCCAGGATTTAGCACGAATGATAAAGAAAAGGATACCTGAATCAGAAATCCGTATACTTTCCTTTGGGTTAACCATCTATATTTCAACTTCCAAATCTATGAATTTAAAAATTGATTTGATGGAGACCGATAAATATATCAGACCGGAAATAATCATCGAAGGTATAAGGTTTGCCCACATTGAAGATATTGCCGCCATGAAATTAGAGGCAATAACATCACGAAACACAAAAAAAGATTTTTACGATATCGCAGAACTACTTAATCATTATACAATTGATCAATTATTTTCATTCTATGTAGAAAGATATCCATACAATGATATTAAACAGGTACTTGAAAATTTCACATTCTTTTCAGAAGATTGTGAGTTGGAATTTGAACCATATTCATTGAATAATACTGATTGGCTATCAGTAAAATTTTTATTGATAGATTCGTTTAATGATTATGTCAACAGGCAATTAAAGGGCTGAATTTATCGGAGGAGCTCTGGAACCGGGCACTTCGGCTCATTTCAGCTACGCTCAATGACCGACGCTCAGTGACCTGCTGTGGTGGCTACGCT
>JARGGF010001057.1 GCA_029210905.1 Bacteroidales bacterium
GTGATGCATGTTTACGGTTATAATTAAAAAAAGAGGCTGATAAATCAGACCTCTTTGTCTTTTTAAACAGCCTCATTCCATTATTTTTTCAAAACCCTTAATGATGTAATTTATGTGCCAAACTTTCCTCTAAAAATGGATGATTTTCAGGTATTATTGGAGCTTTAGACAATGTTCTGCTCACCATAAAAGCAAAAATGCCCATAAATCCTAAGTAAGTACCTATTTCAATAAACCCAATGGAATTAACACCAGTAGTACCAGGCATGATTTGTAAATATAAGTCTATCCAATGCCCAATAAGTAAGAGAGACGTAGTGAATAACAGTGCTTTTTTATTCTTTGCAATTGCATTTAACATTAAAAACAAGAATGGAAACGCCCAGTTAATTATAATATCAAGTAAAAATGGTGTTTTCCAGCCCTCTTGAATTATCCTGGTATAATATACCGTTTCTTCGGGTATGTTTGCGTACCAGATAAGCATATATTGAGCATACCAAAGATAACCATATATGATACTTAACATAAAAATATATTTCGAAAAATCGTGCAAATGATATTTGCTCAGCAGAGGAAAATAACCATAATGGTTTAAAATTATTACTACCAGAATAATAGCTGCACTGCCATGATAAAAAGCTGAAGCAAAATTCTTTAAGGAGAATAAAGTACTGAACCAATGTGCATTAATAGACATTATCCAGTCAATGGTTCCAAGTGTAAATGAAAATCCCAGGATAAAAATAAAAACCTTGGAATAATATTCACTTTTTTTAAAATACTCAACACCACCATGTTTATCTTCAAGCAATGAATACTTGCGCAACAATAATATCATAAAAACCCAAAGTCCAACAAATATTAAATACCTTATAATCATAAATGGCAGATTCAAATAAGGAGCCTTATGGGCAAGCAGAGGATCACCTTCAACAGCTTCGGTGTGCGACCAATGATAAAGCGAGTGGGCTCCAAATACCAATACAAATGACAATAAAATAACACCTACCGGCACAAAAGAACCAATGGCTTCCGGTACTCTTTTGAACATGGCAGACCAGCCGGATTGGGTAATATACTGAATAGCTAAAAAGAAAGATGCACCAATGGCCAATGTAAGAAAATAATAACTATTTAAAAGGTAATTTGCCCAGGTCCGTTGAGGATTAATCAAAAATCCAACAATAAGTGCAATAACACCTATTGCCATCAATCCAAACGAAAGATATTTAAACTTTGGCGATATCTTTACTGAATTCTCCATCTTCTATTCTTTTTAATTATTTTGCAAAGCTGACTTACGAAATATTATTTTGCTTTGGTTGAAAATTTATTTTTTATATAATTCACAATCATCCATCGGTCATCAGGTTGTATCTGCGATGCATGCGCTCCCATAAGTCCTGAAATTGAACCGCTTGTAATAACATGGTAAATTTCGCCGTCAGGCCAACTCTGGACCCTATCTGAATTTAAATCAGCAGGTATTGCAGCAAATTTCCCATTGGCAACTATAGTTCCATCACCTTTTGCCATATCGCCATGACATACTGCACAATAAATTGTAAATTGTTCCTTGCCTCTTGTAAGTGTTTCCTCATTTAAAGCAATTGGGTTTTGAAGTTCAAGTCCGGCGCGAACTTGCTCATCCGCAGATTTTGCACCATATTCATAAGGTAAATGACCTCTGGCAATGGTACCAGCTACAGGCTGCTGATTCGTCTTCCCATCTTGAAAAAATGGATTTTCACTATCAGTTTCATAGGCGGTAGAAACCACCATGTCGTTAAAATATTCATAACCCCGACTATTTCTGTCATGGCTGCATGAAGTTAATAATAAGATAATTAGCCCGGGAAGTAATAAATAATATTTTTTACTACGAATCATATTTTTCAATTTTTTGTAGATTTTATCTTTTTAAGTGGCAAATTTTCTCTAAAGTTCAAGATGCCTGATGCCCTCATCTATAGATTTTTGCTTAAAATTTATCAATAAACCATTGTTACAACCAGCTAAACGCATATAATTCAAAGCTTGCTCAACGTGCTCATTTTTAACCTCTTCGTCAACATATATAGCTAATAATATATTTTTGTTAACTAAAATATCAATCATGTAAGCTTCATTTATCTGAATGTTTTCGTACTTAATCGCCTTAGGTACATCTTTTTCTACAAACAAGTCCACATTTTT
>JARGGF010001058.1 GCA_029210905.1 Bacteroidales bacterium
CTAAACGACGGGTTTAATAACACCATGTTAATAACGGATTTCTTCCAGAGCTAGACAAAGTTATTGAATAATATTTTTTTTTCAATTACATTTGCTAAACGACATTAATTGTTAATTGTTAATTGTTATTTTGTGGCTAAGTTCTAAAAATAATCACAAATATTTTAATTTAATAATAACTTGATAGGGCAAAAAAATTAAAAGTATTATATAAATAGTTGAACCTTAATACCTTCGGTGAGATCGCTGCGCTAAGTACAGGGTTCTGCTTTTTAATCTTATCCAGCACTTTGAAAGGGTTATTACCGATGAGGGCTTCGATGTTCAAAGTTAAATCCCATCAGGGATTTTAAACAATAAAAACCACGAAGTGGTTGAACTTTTCAATAATCCCGGGTAAATGATGAGCAAATGCGAATCATTTACCCGGTGTAAAATGATAATTCTTAATATGAACTCTGAAGGAGTTCAACTCATAAAGGCAATTGCCCTGGATAGCCATACTGCTGAAACTTTTCACCTATAATTAATTATCTAATTGCGGTTGTAATTAGAACATAGCCTTAATTGTTGTTTGTTGTTTAAACGTTTAACCTTTGATGAATAACCATTAACCATTAACCTTTAACGAAAAACCTTTAACCTCTAACAAACCTTACTTTCTTTTAATCTTCTTTCCACTCTTTTTATATTGAGGTCTTTTCCTGGCCGGACTTCCGGAGTTCGTTCTCACGTTCTTTTCCTTTTTTTTATGAAATGCGCCTTTTGAGTTTTTTAAACTAGGTGCTTTTAAATAATTTTTATCTCCCAGTGCGGGCCTTTCCTCGTCGGTATAAATATTGGAAATCTCTATTTCCTCAGGTAAAGAAACTATTGGAATAGCCTTATGCATCATTTGCTCAATGGCCATTTGATATTCAATCTCTGCATCGTTTATGAAAGTGATGGCCTCACCATCTTTTTCAGCCCTTCCAGTTCTGCCTATCCGGTGGATATAATCACCAGGTTCCGCTGGCATGTCAAAATTAATGACATGGCTAACATCGGTAATGTCTAAACCCCGTGCAATGATATCTGTTGCAATGATTACACGAAGAGTGCCCTCCTTAAAATTATCTATTACATTAAAGCGTTGATTTTGAGATTTATTTGAATGGATAACACCAATTAAATCTCCGGCTATTTTTTTTGTTAATTCTTCTTCGAGCCTGTCTGCCAGTTTTTTTGTGGCTACAAAAACCAAAACCTTTTCAAGCTCAGGATCTGTTTCTAAAAGATGGCATAATAGGTTTACTTTAGTGAAAAAATTAGGGGCATGGTAGGCCTTCTGTATAATCTTTTCAATTGGGGTACCATGCGGTGCTATTTCAATTTTCTGAGGATCGTAAAAGAAACTCATAATTAACGCTTCCACATCTTCAGTTAAAGTTGCCGAAAACATCAGGTTTTGACGTTTGGGTGGCAATATTTCCATTACGCTCTCCACCTGAGGTCTGAAACCTAATTTTAGCATTTCATCCACTTCGTCAATCACTAACTTTTGAATGGAATTTAAACGCAGAATCCCTGTCATGTATAAATCCATAAGTCGGCCTGGTGTTGCCACCAGGATGTCCAAACCATCATAGACAAGCTGCTTTTGGGTATTAATATTGGTGCCTCCGTATACGCCCGCAAAACGGACATTTATATACTGAGTTAATTTTTCTATCTCTTTTACAACCTGAACTACTAGTTCCCTTGTAGGAACAATAATTAAAACCCTTGGATTTTTTTGTGTGGAAAAGCTTAATTGCCTCAATATTGGCAATAAATAAGCAAAAGTTTTGCCTGTACCTGTTTGCGCCACACCAATAACATCTTTTCCTGACATTACCATAGAAAAGGCTTCTGCCTGAATAGGGGTAGGGTATATATAGCCAAGATCTGCTATAGCATTTAATAAAGGAGTATTTAGATTTAAATCTTCGAAAGTCACTTTTTGTATTTTAAATTTGTGCAAAGGTAATGGGAATTGGAGAATAAAGAAATTAGTCGTTGGAAATTAGTCAATTAGTTATTAGAACTTGGAACTTGGAAATTAGAAAGTGGTTATTTGTTATTTGTTATTTGTTAATTGTTATTTGTTAGTAGTAATCTGTTGTGAGGTAGATTGCATCCATTCAGAACTTCTTTGTACTTTTGTTAGATGAGTTTCA
>JARGGF010001059.1 GCA_029210905.1 Bacteroidales bacterium
TATTAATAAATTTATGGCTGTTGTGATTTGTTTAATCGTCTATGGATTATCTAAACAATTTTATCAATATTATTTTTATATTTATTAATTATGCATTAGGTTTACATCTATCTATTTTTTGATTGATAATGAATACAAAATATATTTTTTTAATAATATTTAGTTTTTTATTAAATTATTCAAATGCTCAGGAAATAATACCCCCCAGTGATATTAAGTGGTATTCATTAAATGAAGCTTTTGAACTTGCCAAAGATGAACCCAGACCAATCATAATAGATGTATATACTGACTGGTGTAGTTGGTGCAATTATATGATGAAAACAACCTATGCCAACAAAGGGATTTCAGACTATATAAATTCACATTTTTATGCAGCGAAGTTAAATGCAGAGACTACTGACACAATTATATTTAAAGGAAATAAATATTTTAACAGAATGATTGGCCAGAGGCCAACACATGATTTAGCTTCAATTTTATTAGAGGGGAAATTAACCTATCCGTCTGTTATATTTTTTGATATTAATGGTAACAAAACTGTAGTTTCAGGATATAAAGAGCCAAAAGATATTGAGCCTTACCTGGTGTATTTTGCTGAAAATCTTAGTGAGGCAATCGATTTAGATGATTTTGTAGTCAATTTTATGTTTAGTTTTCCTGATGCATTCAAGAAGGATCATTCAATTTTTAAAATTGACAATTCACTAAAACCAGATACACTTGGTGAGATTGACTGGGTTTCGCCAGAAAAAATCATGCATTTGAACAAAAAAAGGCCAAAACCTGTTTTAATGTATTTCTATACTGATGCATGCATTAGTTGCAAAGTAATGGAGCGAACTAGTTTTGGCAACAGAGAGATAGCCCAAAAACTTAATGAAAACTACCTTTCTGTGAAAATAAATGCCAATGATTCAAGTCAAATCACATTTTTAGGTAAAGTTTATCCAAGTTCAGGAGCTCATCATATACATCAAATTTCCCAACAATTCCTGAATCAAAATTTTCAAATGCCGGCAGTGGTTATTTTCGACGAGAATTATACCGTCATAGCAAGAATAAATGGCTATCTGAAAAAAGAACAAATTTTGCCATTGACTGAATATTTTTATAACAAATCATTCAAAAAGCTATCATTTCAGGAATATTTAAAAACCTATGTTACCGTTAAGCAACAGAATGTTGAAAAAAGTATAAACTAATTATGATAAGTCACATAGGTTCCTTTTTACCAGCAAGTTAGATTTATAAATCAGGAAAATTCAAATTTGAAAAGTTTGAGACCACATAAAACAAAGGACGCCAGCTTTTTAACAAAAAGTTACGAATCCGGATTTTTTTTAAACCGGCTTCATCAATTTTCTGATGGGTTGCAAGCGATAGTTTATACTTTTGAAATTCAAATTAATAAGATAATTTTCAATAATTTTTAAAAATAGAATTACGCTATTTCTAAAATATAAATAAAGCGATGTTTTTTTCATTTAATTATGGGGTAGGTGTAGATATTGAGAACCATAAGATTATTTTTGATAGATTTTGACAGTCCCGGTAAATATGAGAGCGGTGATACTGGTTTTTAGGTTTGTCTATCTCTATAGCACTGTTTGAATTATTTGGAGGTGAAATTGGATTGAATTCGAAACCGTGAGGAGCACTTTTTTATTTTGTGCTTCCAAACATAACTTTATAAATATTGAAGCCAGGGTACTTTTGGCACTATTATAGATAAACAATCTCTCGTATAGGTTTTGACTAATATCAGGATAGGTGTTGCACTTATCTGTATAAGCAAGAAAAATCGTTTATAATAGAACAGTTTTGGTATGAAAGACTTTGTATTTGTTGCTAACTTTTCTGGAGATATCCTCTTTATGAATAGAGAAGGAGATATGCTTTTTGGACTTAGCAATATGGACAGGGCCTTTTCCTCAAATTTATTTGAATCGTTTTCTGAAAAAAGCAAGGCTGAAGTTCAAGAAAAAATTGAATACGCTGCCAATAAAAAACAGGAAAGTATTGAGGCCATAAAGGTAGAAACATACCTTCCCAACAATTGTAAAGTTTTAAATTTAATGCTAAATCTAATTTATGACTTACATGGTGAACCTACTCTTTTGGCCGGAAAACTAAATTGTGCAGATGTTGCTTCCGATTCTTTTCAGTTTTCAAAGGAACTTTATCTTGGCT
>JARGGF010000105.1 GCA_029210905.1 Bacteroidales bacterium
TAATTGTATTAAAAATATCTTCTTCAGTTTGGTAATCATCAGAAAACAACATGATTCCGATGATCATTAAATAAAATGCAATGGCCGCTATTAAGAAATATACAAACTTATTAGCAAAAACTATTTTTAAGTTATAGCTTACTGTATATTTTAAAAGTTCCAGGCGATTTTTAAATCCCATAATTATCCAATCTATTGAATTATTAAATCCTATTTCTTATTTAAAACCATCTTAACGTGCTATCTATCAGCAATATAAAAATCTCGTCTCTCATCCTGACAACTATAACTTATCACACACAAAACAATAATACCAAATAATTTCACTTACGGTAATTGTTATTTTACAAATCATCCTGTTCACTTAACAGACACAGATAAGCATCTTCAAGATTAGCTTTTACTGGTGTTGCTTCATCATTTGGGGCCTCATCAGCAATACAACGAAGTCTGATATTGTCCCCATCACGCATGTGATGAATTATAACATATCTGTCTTTTAAATCTTCGAATTCAGCCACCGAAACATTAAGCATCCAAACTTTGCCTTCAGCAATGCCGGCCATATCAATTGGAGCGCCCAGGTATTTAACCCGTCCTTTTTTCATAACAGCCACTCTATTGCACGAGCTTGCAACATCCTCAATAATATGGGTTGAAAAAATGACTATTCTTTCTTTGCTTAAATCAACAAGCAGGTTCCTGAAACGTATTCTTTCGCGTGGATCAAGCCCTGCTGTTGGTTCATCAACTACCAGAATACGAGGAAGATGCATCAAAATCTGTGCTATCCCAATTCTTTGTTTCATGCCTCCTGAAAATGAGCCGATTTTTTCGTTTCGGTTTTCATACATATGCACTGCATTAAGCACATATTCTACTCTTTTTCCCCGCTCTTCAGTATTGTATAGTTTTTTCAGTATCCCCATGTAATGAAGAAAATCATTTGCCGTCATATTTTCATACATCCCAAATTCCTGCGGAAGGTAGCCTATCAATCCTTGTAACTCTTCTCTTTTTTCACGAACATCAATGCCGTTAATTGTGATTTGACCATAGCTTTGATCCAGAATTCCGCAAATTATGCGCATTAAAGTAGATTTGCCTGCACCATTCGGACCTAATAGACCAAACATACCATTTTCAATATCAATTGAAACCCCCTTTACGGCTTTGAAAGGAGTGGTTTTTTTACCAATTACCGGAATAATCAGCACAAATCGATAAAAAGCTTTACGGATACCTTTAAATCTGCCACCTATTCGATTAACATTGACTTTATTTTTGTATAAATTATCTGAAGTTACTTTAATCATTAATGCCAAATACCATAAAAATGCAACAGGAATAACCAAACCTATCAGGCCAAATTTGCCATGAAAAATAATTAAGGAAAGCATCGGATAAGCCCAATAAAACACTTTATAGGTGGATAGGAGTATTCGAGCAAGCCATTTTTGTTGATTTTTACTTCTGTAAAAAAGGGCTAGTTCTTTAATTGGAGCAAGAAACAGCAATGCCATTAAATAAAGTAAAACCGGCAACAAAAAATACCAGAAACCACTTTCAACATGAAAATAAACCAAATAAACAGCAAAGGCAGTAAGTGGAAGCTGCCAGAATAATGATTCTATCTGGTATTTCAGGTTTTTCAGGTTTTTGAGCCCAAGTCGCTCCCTTATTTTTAAGCCCGATTTCCATTCACGCAGAAATCGACTATCGCGATCATATATTTTAACAAGGTTGCGAATTTTGATTTGTAAAGGGTCATCCTTATCTATCAGTTTTTCAGAAGCTTTGCGTAAACTGTTTTGAACAAAATAAATAATTGCAGGCACAGAAATAACCAGCAGGATGAGCAATATTATTTGCCATATTTTACTGTCAATTTCCAAAAAAATAAAATAGGTTCCAATTAACCAAACAGCTGCCTGACCAGCTTTAATATAGTTATTCTGTTTTCGAATCCAAGCCATTGCTGATTGCAGACCAGAATTAAATGTTGGAATGAACACAAGCGTAAGTATGGTACTCAGTGCCAAACCGCCAATTACTGTTATGGCAAAAGGTACGCCGATGCTTGTCACATATTCGGCTTTTCCCAGGGCAAGTGGGATCAGGGCAATGATTGTAGTGATTGCAGTAATTAAAATAGGGCGCACCCTGGCTAACCCTGCCATGATGAGAGATCTAGACTCAGTGTACCCTCTCTTTTGCAAAACGCGGGAATAATCAATTAAAATAATTCCATTATTAACTACAATACCCAATAAAATGATAAAGCCTGTAAGTACATTTGCATTCATCAGCGAATTACCTGTAAGAATAAGAGCCACAAGCGATCCGATGGCTGCCAGTGGAATGGAAAACATCAATACAACCGGAACTGAAAAAGACTCAAATACAGAAGCTAAAATCATGTAAATCAACACAAAAGCAGCCAGGATTAAAAAACCGAACTCCCCCAAATCATCTTCTTCGTGCACAACTTCAAGCGCTAAGCCATTTGGCAGATTCATATTCTCAATCATTGCATCTACCTCCATTCGGGCAGCATCGAGTAGATCTTTTTCATCATTCACCTCAGTAATGAATTGATAAACTACTTCTAATTGTTTTTCCTGATTTGTTCTTCGGATAGAAGATAGCCCTTCGGTAAAATTAAACTCACTAATACTCTGTAATTCAAATTGAGCTCCTTGATTTGCCCTCACCTGTAATCTCTTTAAATCATTCGAATTTCGCTCTTTTTGCTCGTGATTTCCAATAGTTTTTATCTGAATATCGTACTCATTTATACCTTCTTTAAATTTCACACCGCTTGAAAATTCTTTAGGAAAAGAATTTAGTTCAGACATAACAGAAGTTAGAGGGATATCATAAAGTGCCATGAGTTGTTTGTCAAAATCAAGCAACAATTCAGGTCTATTATCGGGATTTTTAATAGTTACCTTTTCGATGGCAGAAATCTGACCAAAATAATATTCAACATCTTTTGCCAGTTTGAGCATATTGTCAAAATCCTGCCCTTTAATTATAACCCTTTCAGTCTGGCTCCCAATTCCTAATATGCGAGCAAAACCATCGTCGTTTTCGAATCCGCCACCTCCAAATCTTCGCCCACCGGAAGGAGGATCCCAACTAAACTCAGCCTGTTTTAAATCTTTTAATTTATCCAGTATTTCATTCTTAATTTTTGGTACTGAAAAATTCCTAATATCCTTAAAATCATCAACTAAAGAGATAGTCAACACTGCTTCTTCTTCATAAATCTGGCTAACAATATCTTTCTTTTCATCTAATGATAGAAGCTTGCTCTCAACTTCAGCTATCAAAGCATCTGTATTTTCAAGGGTGGTTCCACCAGGCATTGTTACATACAAGGTTAAATCAGAAACTTCGGCTTCCTGAAGTGATATAAAACTTATACCAAGGCTTATTAATAAAGTAAGAAAAAATATGCCCAAAGCAGATAAAATTGTTCTTGCAGGATGCCGCATACAGGTCTTTAACAGCACCATGTATATTTGAACCAGGCGGTTATGGAACGAAATACGCTGAAATTGTTCTATTTCAATTCCTTTGCGTGTTTTCAGGAAAGTATGTGTAATCATTGGCACCAAAAGCAAAGCTACCACCAATGAAACTAACAGGGTAGAAATAATGGATACTCCAATATGTTTTCCAAGTAATTTAATTAAGAAATTATCAGCAAAAGCAAATGGTAAAAACACCATGATAGTGGTTAATGTAGCAGCTATTATGGATCGGGAAACTTCTTTGGTTCCCTGGATAACCGCCTTATCCGGGTGAAGCTTTTGAGATGCCAGCCGATAAATATTCTCAAGCACTACCACACTGTTATCCAGCAACATACCAATAGCAAGTGCCATTCCTAATAATGTCAGACTATTTATTGAAACACCATAGGCATAGAAAAAATTAAAAGCGGTATATACTGAAATAGGGATGGCCAAAGCAATTGCAATTACCAATCGAATATTTTTCAGAAAAACCCACAAGATAAATATGGCAAGTATCCCACCTACCAAAGCCAGGTTGATAATGAGGTCGATATTGTCTTCCATGGTCTTTGCAGCATTGTACTGAACTGCAATTTCTATATCCTTGCCTTTGAGTTCGATATTTAGTTTATCGATTAACTCAAGTACACTATGAGCTAAATCAATAATATTAGATTGTGAATCGCGCGTTAACTGTATAGTAACCGCTTCTTTACCATTTACACGACTGTATGAATCCTCTTCTTTAATCCCATAATTTATTGAAGCAATGTCTTTTAATTTTATCGATCCGCGTTCCTTAACTACTAACTCGTACAAATCTTCAATGTTTGAAAATTCAGAAATGACATTTACAAAATAGAGCTGATCATTGTTAGTAACCTTACCTGTAAACTCCCTGGACTTGCTATTTCTATTTAAGGCCGCACGAACATCTGCTGCCGAAATTCCATAACTTTTACAAATATCTTCATGTAATTCAATTTCAACTGATTTTTCACGCCCGCCAAAAACCTCTGCATTGGCAATTCCATCGAGGTTACTTATTCTATTAATCACCTCTCTGTCTGTTAGTTGCCTAACCCTATTTACGCCTCCACTACCCCTTACCTGGAGTGTCATAAACATATTATTCAGCTGATCAATATCAAATTTAAAAACCTGCACTCGAAACTCTTCGGGCAACTGACTTTTTACCTCATCAATTTTTTCAACAAGTTTAAGATATGCGTATTTTATATTGGTTGATTGTTCGTAGGAAATTCTAATGCTCCCTTGTTGCTGACCTGCATTTGATTCAATTTTTTCTACCCCCTCAAGCATACCGATAGCACCTTCAAGTGGTATAATTGCCTGATTTTCCATGTAGCGTGGATCTACTTCGAGGGCTGAGCCTACCTGAACAAACAAAAAAGGAATTTGTGCATTTGGATATAATTCTACAGGTAATTGCCGGTAAGAAAAATATCCAAGCATACTCATTCCTATGAAGAGCATTGCAATGAGCACCTTACGTTTTATAATAAAATTCATTTATTGCTATTTGTGGTGTTCTTATATTACTTATACCTGAATATCAATGTGCTTGGCTCCAAACAATCTTTCCTTAAGTTTCTCGAAAACATAATACACACAGGGTATTACAATCAGGGTTAATATTGTTGAACTTAATAAACCTGCAATCACCGCAATTGCCATTGGTGAGCGCAATGCTGCACTTTCGCCAATGCCAATAGTTAACGGAAGCAGCGCAAGAATAGTAGTTAAACTGGTCATGATAATTGGCCTGATACGATTTTGTCCGGCGCTGATAATTGAATCGTGCAAAGATTTACCCATTGCCCTGAATTGATTGATGGCATCTACCAGAATAATTGAATCATTTACAGCTATCCCTGCCAACATTATAAGACCTATAAACGCCATAATATTCAGCGACTTACCAATTAGAAAAAATGCCCAAACAGCGCCTATTCCTGCAAGAGGAATTGTAAGTAGAATGGTAAAAGGATGGATTAACGATTCAAATTGTGAAGCCATTACCATGTATACAAGAACTATGGATAGCAGGAGGGCAAAACTTAAGTTTGACATAGCATCCACACGTTTTTGCTCTTCACCAACTATTTCGAAATAATATTCTGCTGGCAGTTCTATTGTTTTAAGTTGGTCTTTCACTTTCGAAACCACCTTATCAAAGGCGATATCTCCCTGAATATCAGCAAATATTTTTCCAATCCGATTTTGATTTCTTCTAAGTAACTGCTTAGGCGACAAGGTTTTGTTAATCCGAGCAATCTCATACAAAGGCACATCTTTATTCCCACTTTTAATGGTAATATCATTAAACTCCATTAAACTTAATTCCGGCATTTTTATGGTAATATCACTCATTTCGCCATTTTTTTCATACCGACCTGCATTTTTACCCATTAGTATATTTTTCAGCTGAGAAATTATCTCGTCAGTACTTAAATTATAAATTCCGGCCTTGTATCGGTCAATCACCAAATCAATTTCCGGAGCTCCTTTTTCTATGCTGGTTTTAACATTAACAAGTTCTGGTATTTCCAATAGTTTTTCTTTAACTAAACCAGAGAGTTGATCAAGCACCTGAAGATCTTTTCCTTTCACTTCTATCACTAATGGCGCCTCATCCGTACCCATGGTTGATTGCAATGCACTTTCATCATGTAAAACAGAAATTTCAGCATCGGGGATATTACTCATTAAATCACCAATAGTGGATATTATTTTTTCAGAATCTTTAGCAGCCTCTTTACGTAAATGTATTTTGATATTTGCAGTATTTTCATTCTGAAAAATTGCTTTTTCGGCATTTGAGCTACTTGCTGGTCCCACCTGACTGTATATCATCTCAATTTTATCACCCAAAACATCTTTCATAAGGGCCTCAATATTCTCAACAGTTCCCAGCGTTCGCTCAATTTGAGTTCCTTCCTTTAACTGGATATCGATACTGAATTCTGAGGTTCCACTCTTTGGCAGGTATTCACTTCCTACATAAGGTAAAATATAAATGGTGGCGGCAACCATGCCTATCGAAATAAGAATCACCAATTTTCTGTGCTCAATTATTTTTGATAAAAACGCTCCATACCATCCAATTTTAACCGATTTCATCGATATACTTTTTTTAGATTTGCCATAAATGACATTAAAAAGCATTGGAATGGCTAAAATTGCCACAAAAAGCGAGGCAATTAAAGAAAATGCAACTGTCCAGGCCTGGTCTTTAAACAAAACTCCTGAAGCTCCCTGCAGATAAACAATAGGTAAGAATACAACAATAGTGGTAAGGGTTGATGCAATAATGGCGCCACCCACTTCGGCCGTACCTGAAATTGCAGATTCTTTAACAGACATTCCACTTTCCATATTTCGGAATATATTTTCCATTACCACAATTGCATTGTCCACTAACATGCCAGCTCCAAGTGCAAGACCGCCTAAAGTCATTACATTAAGACTTAATCCATTGAAATACATTAAATTAAATGTGGCAATCACCGAAATTGGAATGGCAAAACTCACTATTGCAGTAACACCAACTCTTCGAAGAAAAACAAACAATACCAATACTGCAATTACAGCGCCTATAAGAGCAGTATTTTGAACTTCGTCTATAGAGCTCTGAATAAATTTTCCTTGATTTTGAACAAGAATAAACTCATAACCTGGCAAGGCTTTTTTTATCGATTCAAGTGCTACATTTAAATCTTCAACAGCTTTTACAGTATTAAAACCGGTTTCTTTGTAAATAGAAAGTCCAACACAGCGTTTTCCATTTATATGAACAATATTTTGTGCTTTCTTATTAGCCATTTTTACATTAGCTACTTCTTTCAACAACACCGGAACCTTCGTCTCAACACTACCCTGACTATTTTGTACATCCTGCGATATTTGTTCCTGTTTATAAGTAACCACAATATTTTCAAGATCGCTGATATCATCTACCAGGCTTGTTCCTTTGATGATATACTTCTTGCCCATCTCAACAATGCTGCCACCCGATACATTGCGATTTACATTTTGGATTTGCTGAACAATCTGATTTGTAGTAAGGCCAAAAGACTTCAATTTGTATCGATCCGTCTCAATTACAACTTCTTTTTCTTCTATTCCGCTTAAACTGACATCTGCAATTCCTTCGAGCCGGATAAGCTCATTTCGTATATAATTTTCGCCAATCTTTCGCAGCTCATCCATATCTTTTATCTCAGGATGAAGCATTCCTATAATCATAACGGGCGAAGCATTAGGATCATATTGAGTTATATTAAACTCCTCTATATCTGAATTTTGACTATAGGTAGTCAGTGCTTTTTGCAAATCCAAAAAAGCCTCGTCCATATCCTGTCCCCAATTGTATTCAACAGTTACCCTGGCCGAACCTACCATACAAACAGATGAAACCTGGCTTACTCCTTTTTGCCTGATTGCCTGAGACTCTATACTTTCAATGAATTGTTTTTCAATTTCTTCCGGAGGGCGCTCACCTGCTTTTATTTCCACAAAAATCCGTGGCGCGTTCATATCCGGAAATAAATCGACACCTAATTTACCCAGAGAAATATAACCAAGTAACAAAATGGCTACCAGCATCATAGAAACGGTTACCGGATAATCGACAGAAAACTGTGTAATTTTTTTCATGCTTTGAGTTATTGTAAGCTTCTCTGTTTGAAAACTTTAGCAGCTACATTAGTTAGATTCAAAATGCAGAATATAAAATGGATATTTAGCTTCACGCTACTTCAGTTCCTTTATTTTCGAACGATTCCTTAAGGTTTCAAAACCTTTTATCACCACCCTGTCATTTTTATCAAGCCCTGAAGTTATTTGCACCTCATCAGGGTTTTCTATTCCAAAAGTCACAATCCGTTCTTCTGCAAGTCCCTTATTTACAACAAATACCGTATTACCTCGCTGTTTTGAAAGGATGATATCTTTAGGTATAACAATGGTACTATCAACAGAAGAAACCACTATCTCGCCCTTTGCAAACATTCCGGGATGAAGCTTCATTTCTGAATTATTAATACTGATTATGGCACTGAATGATCTGGTTTCTGGATCAATTGCCGGAGAAATCTGAGATATTGTACCTTGTAAAGTGTCATCAGCAACGGTATAATTCATTATCCTCACTTTCTGATTCTTTTTTAGCATGGTAAAGTTTTTCTCTGCCAGTTTCACTTCCATCTGTAACTGGCTATAATCCATCATTTTCATCATACTTGAATTGGCCTCTACCTTGGTATTATACGTATAATAAGGCAGCTCAACTATTACACCTGAAAACGGTGCCTTAATACTTAACTTTTTCATACCAATAATGGCATCCTGATAAGCATATTTTGAATTAACATACTCAATCTCAGCATTCTTCAATTCGCTTAAAGTTACACCGCCCTTATCATACAATGATTTCTGCTTATCATAAGTTTGCTGAGAAATTTCAAGCCTGAGTTCCAGCGAATTAATCTTCAAATTATTTTCAAATTCTTTGTTTTCGAGCAAAATAATAGTTGTCCCTTCAACAATTTTATCGCCAAGTGCAAAAGGTTTTCCTGTATTTGGATTTTTTAACAGCCGGTATTTGCCACTAATTTCGGACTTAAGGCTCACCTCCTTGAGTGGATAAACTGTGCCTGTGGTATTTATATATTTCTCAATAGATCTTAGTTTTACTTCACTAACTGTTACCGGAACCGATATATCCTTATTCAAGTCTTCTTCATTATCAGTACAAGACGCTATATATAAGGATATTAGCAATAATATTAGTACTTTTTTCATTATTTGTGGCTTTGTAATGTTAATTATCTAATTATTTTCTTTATTATTCTCTTCCAACTCTTTTGGTACAAAAGATCGATTGTTCTCAAAATCCCAAAGAGATTGAATTTTCATATTTAATAGCTCCAATCTGTAATTTATTAGCGCATTTGATAAACTGGCTTTTTT
>JARGGF010001060.1 GCA_029210905.1 Bacteroidales bacterium
ACTCAAGAATGGCTCTGGCTTCATCTTCTTTCAGATTCTGGTTTGCCATTGGGGCCATATTGTATTCAATAAGCAGTTTTTTAGCAGTTTCATTTTCTTTAACCATAATTTCAGGGTTTAGTATCATATTCATTATCCATTCAGGAGTTCTTCGTTCCAAAATCCCAACTGGCGCAGGACCAATAAATTTTTTATCTGGTTTATGACAAGCCAGACACATTTTATCATACACTTCTTTGCCTTTTTTCGCCATTTCAACGTCAATTTCCTCCGGAAGCGTAATATTTGAGATGGGGCCAATGCCTTTATCTTTCATTGGATCGTAAACTTCCACTTTATCGGTTTTTGACTCATTATTATCATTATTTGCTTTTGTATTTTCTGAATCCCCACAACTGAAAAGCATAAAAGCTATGAAGCTGATTATTAATGTTAAAACTTTCATATAAATTATTTAATTGATTTATTTTTCTTCGGGTATTAAAACCTTATCTACAACATGTATTACTCCATTTGAAGCATCAATTGTAGCCAGTATTTTTGCACCGCCCACAAAAACATTGTTGTCAACTACTTTAACATCAAGATAATTGCCTGTTGCCATATACAGCTTACTGCCATCTTTTAAAAGTTTTCCTTTATATGTGCCGGGGGCAGCATGGTTTGTAATTATATTGGCGAGCTTTTTCTTATTTTCAGGCTTCAACAATTCTTCAACTGTGCCAGCAGGAAGTGCTACAAAAGCATCATTATTTGGTGCAAATACTGTGATAGGGCCATTGTTGGCAAGCACATTTTCAATTTGAGCTGCCTGAACAGCCGCTACCAGTGTGGTATGATCTTTTGAGCCTGTTGCAATTTGCAGAATGTTTTTGTCAGATACTTCATCCTGCACGCCAGCCTGCCCTAAAGACGTTTTTTCTTCTTCATAAGTTGTTGATTGAGTTTCAGATTGATTGATTTCTCCACAGCTAAATAGCAAAGGAATTAGTAAAATTTGCAAACAGATTTTTTTCATTTCATCAATTTTTAGATGGTTTAATTTAAGTAAACAGGATATTAAAATATTAAGTACTATAATACCTAAATAAGGTTAAACTTGCTGATAATCAAAACGTTGTTTAATTACGTCTTCTTTCAAATTTAGTGAGAACTTTTTTATATACCAAATATAATTATAAATACTTCCTATAAATTTCAGCAATGATTTATTTTATTGATCAGTAACAGTGTTTGAAATCAATGCTTTACTTTGTATTTTTAAATTTCGGATTTAGATCTTTCAGGCAGTCCTTATTGGGGGATAATAAATGAAAAACAGGTCCCTTTTCCTAATTCACTTTCAACCCAAATTTTACCTTTGAGCAAATCAATAAATTCTTTACAAAGTACCAGACCAAGACCTGTGCCTTTCTCATATTCAGTTCCACTGCTGGATGTATTGGTGTGTACATCAAATAATTCGGATTGTTTTTCTGAAGTCATTCCAACACCATTATCAATAATATTAAACTGAATTTCTGAATCACCTTTTTGAAAAGAGATCTGGATTTCACCACCTTTATTTGTAAATTTAAGAGCATTTGACACAAGGTTTCGTAAGATGGTGTTTAACATATCTATATCGGACAGAATATTTAGCTTGTCATTTGTTTTCAGGCTTAATTTGATATTTTTTTTTCTGGCTTCGCTTGAAAAAAGTTTGATAATTGACATTAATAATTCAGGAAGCATAATTTCAACCGGCCTTACCACAATGCCCTTTTGCTGCGATTTTACCCAGTCGAATAAATTCTGCATCATTTCAAAACTTTGCAAGGCTCCGTTATGTATCAGTTTTGAAAATTCCAGTATTTTTTCTTTTGATATGGTATCTATATTTTGGATCATTAACCCCGAAAAACCAATAAATGTATTAAATGGGTTTTTCAAATCGTGTGAAATAATTGAAAAAAACTTGTCTTTGGTAATGTTAAGATTTTGCAGTTCAGTCTCTATGTTTTTGCGGTTAATAATAATTGAGGTGAGATTTATAAAAGCTTCAATAAATTCTTTATTTCCTATGTCTTTATTTTTACGGGTAATAATTCTGCTTCAATTGCTGCGTCAATACCTTTTAGTACCTCTTCCAGATTTCCTGTGCGGGTAATTTTTCTGAATTTTTCAGGATTTAAGGTATCCAAACTAATGTT
>JARGGF010001061.1 GCA_029210905.1 Bacteroidales bacterium
TCTTTTTTCTTTAATTCAACATGATCATTCCAGCAGACCTTGCCGCCAAGGTATTCAACAATAATCTTTTCCTCATGAAAAATTTTATAGATGGTTTTTTTGGTCATAGATATAAAATTTGGACAAAAGTAAAATATTATAAGGGTTACAAAATTTAATTAATGTTTTTTAACAACTACAATTTGGAAGGTTAAAGTACTTCACTTTTGATGCTCACGATAGTGGGAGTAATGACGAATTTTGAAGGAAGGGGATGCAATCAGTTTTTTTAACCATTATTCTGTACAAAGGACTCAAAGCCTTTGCACAGAATTGGAAGCCTGAAGCTTATGATTATTTTATTGCAGGCATAGAAACTAGTGCTACGCCATTGGGGAATAAGTATTTAAGAAATGCCATGCCTGATAAAAAAATCACTGTATTTTTTATCCGTTTCAAGGATGTGTTTTTTTAGCCAATCCTTTAAAAACATGGTAATTTCAAAAGTCAGTACCAGTTTACCACTGTTAAACTTTTCTTCGATTTCCTTCACTTTGTCTACAAACTGTTCGTGTTCTTTTTTGTGAATTTCATATTCGGGATAATCAAATTTTTTCATGTACTGCTCTTCGGTGGAAAAGTGCATCACCGTGTAGTTTTTCATTCCCAGAAGCAATTTCGAAATACTTTCTTTGTTTGAGCGATTGCTTACGTTATTATAAAAATCGCCAAGCATGTCAATCAGTTTTTTGTGCTGATTATCAATTGAATCTATTTTGACGCTTAACTCGTCTGTCCAACTTAAAAATGTCATATCAGGATTAAATTTAATTAGTTAATTGATAGAATATTACCTTCGTTTTTTTATATACCCTCTTTCCCGCTAAGGAGACTAAAAGTAGCAATATTAGTAATTGTTACAAATAGTTTAACATTATTTAATTTTTGCCGGAGCTGCTGTATCTGTGCCGGATAAGTTCTCATATTTGCCGGATGGGTTTTGATGTCTGCCGGAACTTTTAAAATCTTTTTATGATTTGGTTTAATAGCAAATACAGCGGTGTTCCGATAAAGATGGCAACCAAATAAGCAACGGCTATCAATATAATTCCGGATATCACTATCCATCCGGTATTTTTCCAGAGGACAAACAATCCGCCAATTACAATAGAAACAGTTATTAAAATTGTAATAGAATTAATAAGCTCCAATAGTGGAGGAAGTATTTCTTTATAAGTATTTGGATTGCTTATTAAAATGCCCTCCTGTCCATCGGGCAGCATAATCTTTCGGGCTTTTTTATCTCCATCTGAATGTGTAATATAGAATTTTGAAAATGGGGCAAGTCGTCCAATTTTTGCATCATGAATTGCTGTTTTAAAACCAATTACATTAAGCGAATAGGTATTTTTTCTTTCTTCAATTACTATATCTTTGGTTGAGGCAATGGTTCGTCCGTGCAAGGTTTGAACAAAACTTTCAACATCATCAACATCTTCTTTTTTAATTTCGCGCACTTCGGGTATTAGTGATTCAATGTGGTTGTCAAAATCTTTGTGAGAAATTAGAATAATATCCAAATGGGAATCTTTTACTTTGCATTGTTGACAAATTGCTACCTTTTTTCGTTCTTTTCTTACATAGGTTTTTCGTCCACCAGGTTCGCTAAGCATTATAAAGTCAAAACCATAGCGTATTACTTCGCGATGGTAGGGAATTAGTTTATTTATCGGTTCAATTCTGATTCTTCGGCTTAATCTAGGCTCGGGGATATCATAGACATTTACATCTTCGAGTGTGATAAACCTGTTATCAATTTGGTTTACTGTGTCTTCCTTGTTAATATCGCTTTTTAATAGAATAATTTCATTTTCCACTATTTTTTTTTCGTTAAGAACTTTTTTGGGTTCCTTAGTAATAAAAGACAACAAGCTCTTTTCTGCTAGCAGCTGCTCTTGCTTTTTCTGTTCGATAAGGTGCTCTGGATTAAATTCAATTCTTTGGTCAAGATTTTCTAAAATATTAATTCTGTCCATGCCTTTATCTACATTATCCTCATTTTTTTGAAAGCTTTTGCATGCTGTTTCTGGCTGGTATTCAACGGATAATGAACATTCCATGTTTTCGAAATCAGAAAAATCGGCAAATTGACAATCCTGACATTGCTCGAAGTAATTTTGATTGGGGTTTGCCATAAATATTGAATTA
>JARGGF010001062.1 GCA_029210905.1 Bacteroidales bacterium
ATCCTAAATACAAAGAAGTTCAGGATCAGATTTTACGCAACTTTTTAAATGGTCTAATTATCTATAATAGAGGGACTATGGATGATAAACCAAATCGAAAAGAAGTTGAAGAAGAATAATATTCCATTATCAATTCGAACTTTTAAATTAAACTTACACGCACTTTTTTCTTTTTTAACTTGCTATTATTGATTAAGGCAATTACTGCTTCTGCCTTTGAAGCAATTACACCTGCAAAGGCACAATCCTGTTTAATTTCAATGTTTCCCAGTTCATCTTTATTTATATTGCCCTGTTTAAGAATTAATCCGGCTATATCTCCTTTCGAAATTTTATCTCTTCTTCCACCCGAAATATACAGTGTTTTCCACTCATAATCAGTTGGTTCTATTGATTTTTTCGTCTTTTTTAATTCAAAATTTTCCGGATTCAATTCGTGTATAAAATCCGGTAATTCTTCGTTTTCCCACAACAAAATATAAGCAGTGCCATTTGAATTCATTCGGGCTGTTCGTCCATTTCTATGAATAAACTCCTTGCTTCGTGCCGGTAAATGATAATGGATGATAAACCTGATCTCTGGAATGTCTAATCCTCTTGCAGCTAAATCTGTAGCAACTAATAACTGATGTGAGCCATTTCGGAACTTTATGAGCGAACGTTCTCTGTCAATTTGCTCCATGCCTCCATGAAAACAGTCATGTTTGATATTATTCAGAGTAAGAAAGTCACTGACTCTCTGCAAGGCGTCTTTAAAATTACAGAAAATAATTCCAGATTCATTTTTAAGCTGCTCCAATAGCAGAACAAGCGTTTTGAGTTTATCTTTCGATGGTGAAATTACTTTTTGTATTTTAAGTTGAGTAATACCTTCATGCAGATAGTCAATATAGGTAGGGTTTCTTAAACCAATAAACGGAGGAATTTTTACTTTTTGAGTAGCTGAAGTCAATATCGTTTTTTTAACATTGGGCAAGTCGTCCACTATTTCAATCATTTCTGATTCAAAGCCAACTTCAAGCGATTTGTCAAATTCATCAAGCACCAATATTTTTATAAAATCAGTTGAAAATCTTTCTCTTCTAATGTGATCAGCAATTCTTCCAGGTGTACCAATTAAAATTGCAGGTCGGTGCTTCAGATCAATTTTATCCTGAGCCCCGGATCTTCCACCATAAACTGCATTACATTTAAACCCCGATCCCATTTCTCTGGCAACCTGCTCAATTTGAATGGCAAGTTCTCGCGAAGGTACAATTATAAGTGCTTGTATTTCTGAACATTCTACATCTAGTTCTTGAACTACAGGTAACAAATACGCTAAAGTTTTTCCGGTTCCTGTTGGAGAAAGCAAAACAACTTCATCGTGTGTGCGAATTGCATGCTGAGCTTCTTCCTGCATAGCATTAAGTTTCTGAATGCTAAATTTGTCGAGAATAGTCTGTAAAGAATTGTTTTTAGTTGTCATGCAGCGAAGGTACTGTTAATCTTCTGAATTAAAATGTCATTATTTGGCTTATTTCTGAATGGAGTATAGATATAATTTCTCCACCTTTTCTCTTGCCCACTGTGTTTTTCTTAAAAATTTAAGACTTGAATTAATTGATGGTTCATGCGTAAAGCAACGAATATTAATTTCTTGCCCTAATTCTTCCCAGCCATGTTTAGTTACCAGGTATTCAAGGATATCAATTAATTTAATACCGTGCAAAGGATTATTGGGTTGCGGAGTATTTGAAGGCTCTATCTGCATTGAAAAAATATTTGAAATGGAGTTTTATTACCTGAATACGATGTCACGTATCAAAATTTCTCCGGCTTTTTTATTTAATGCATCAACAATTCCTGATTTCATCATTTGCAATTGGTGACGAACTACCGATGAATTTAGCTGTACAAATAGAATCTGGTTCTTAATATACATGCTACTTGTTGCATTTGAAACGCCTTTGCCCAAAACTTCTTCCCATGAATTAATTAAGGCTTTTTCTTTAAGTTTTTTATCAAGACCCATCGCTTTCAGGTATGCTCTAATGGCCTCGCCAAGAGTCATTTCGTTCTTTTTATACATCCTTTTTAGGTTACAAGTTATTAGTGATAAGTTTATTGTTAATGGTTGTGTTTTAGAATAATGTAGAAATTATTATCTTTGTATCAAAATCTAAGTTATGAATATTCATGAGATA
>JARGGF010001063.1 GCA_029210905.1 Bacteroidales bacterium
TATAAGCCCAGCTTCAGACTATAAACGCCTTCAAGTCCTCCATGTTGAAATCTTGCATCGTATTTTACTCCTGGTGCGACTGGATATTCGCTAAATGTGGGTAATACCTTCATAGATCCATAAATTCCGACAAAGTACGTTTCATTAAATGCAATTGAGGCACTCACACTGGCAGCAGGCGAATAGTTGCCGGCAATCTTTAGAAATTCACCTTGTGTTGCAACAACAAAATTAATCCTTGCATTTTTTTGTCTCCATTTTTCATTTTGCGAAAAACTGTATATTGAAACTGAAAATAGCAACAAACACAAATATATTTTTTTCATCATGTACAGGATTTTGGTATACAAAGCATAAAATTACAGAATTTTGGCCAACTGAACGATATGCCCTTCCGATTTTACACAAAAACAAGGCCTGAAATTATATTCCCAGGCGTTTTAAACATTTTTTTCGTTTATTTGCTATGCTTCCCCTTAATTAAAATATTAAAAAGGGCCCGAAATAAATAGATACAATCTGTAAGATACGGACTTTTTTCATAAGCCAGTAAATATTTTTTTTCTGATGCTATAATTTCGTCTATATTTTTTGGCAAATCGGCATAATATGGCGGTATTAATCCGGGTTTATGCCTGGTTCGCAAATGCTTTAATTCTTCAGTGTACAAGCTAAAATATTGTTCACTAATGGGCCTTACGCCAAAAAGCTTAAGATCTCCCTTTAATAAGTTGTATAGCATGGGAATTTCATCAATCCAGAATTTACGCATAAAATTACCCAAAGGTGAAATCCTTATGTCATTTTTAAATTTGCCTCCTTCATCAAGTTGGTTATTCTTGTATATGTATTCTTGTAAATATTCCGAATAAGGATGCATGGTCCTTAGTTTGTATACCGAAATTAAATTCCCTTTTTTGCCAATACGGTTTAATCTTATAAGTGGATAAAATGTGGGCCGCCCGTTAATGCTTGGTTCTTTTGTTTTTTTTACCACAAAATAATTCAGTTCACCAATCTCTTTTTCTTCAACAATTTCAAATCCGCCATAATACAACCTCCCCATCATTTCCACTTTCGACATGGCCCTGTTTTTTCCCTTCGAAAATAACTCAACCAGTTTTTTAGTATAGGGAAGCTTGGGAAATATCCTTCTGTATACAAAATAGCAGAAAAATATGATGTGATTAATTGGAGAAAAGTATTTTTTAAAAATTTGTTTCTTTTTAAGAATGCCTGTTTCGCAGCAACCAACATACAAGCCGTCTTTATCTAACCTTGTATTTATCAAACTAATAAAAGAATCAATTCTTTGAATATCGTTTAATCTTTTCAGACTGATAATTGATGTATAAGGCTTTCTAAGAAGATCCTTTTCAATAACCTCAACATTGTCAGAAATATAGAAA
This sequence comes from Bacteroidales bacterium, assembly GCA_029210905.1. Classification (GTDB taxonomy): domain Bacteria; phylum Bacteroidota; class Bacteroidia; order Bacteroidales; family NBLH01; genus NBLH01. The sequence goes on from JARGGF010001063.1 coordinate 1,410, forward strand.
GATTTTGAATCGGAGAAGTTAATATATTTGCCAATAAATTTAAAGGCAGGCTTACCAATTCCCGATGAAATTTCAAGATCTCTGTTTCTGCCATTTTTTACAACAGTCAGGTTTCCGGGAAATACTGTACTAATAATTTGTCTCACAAAGGTTTAGTTTTTATTTATAGGTAATCATTATTCCTTAATGCATCGAACTGATAACCCTCCTGCTTTACTATAATAATCCTGCACTACTTCATTGTAGCCACGATCAAAAAAGCACCTCCAGGCCTCATGTTCGCCAACACTTGTCGACGTCCAAAAATTGGCATCGTGTCCAAGATCAAAATAGGTACCTACGCTGTCTTTAAACCCGGAAAAGAACACATCAAATCCGGAAGTTCCGTCGGCTTTAAGTTCGAGTCCTGCATTTTTGGCACCGCCATAGGCTTCAAGCAGCTCAGCCCAATCTTCATCAGAAGGCAGCCGCCATCCACTTGGGCAAACTGTTTTTGCTTCGTGCCAATTGTATAATCTGCCATGTTTGTTTCCGAATTTCTTCTTATTCTCATACCAGCTTGATCCTTCTGTCTCAAAATTCATATTCCGGGCCATCCAGATATTATCCCCTATCTGAACAGTTTTGTAGCTTTGACCATCTCTTTCATCAATGAATACATTATCCTGTGCGTTAATTTGCTTAATGATTAACATACTCAAAATCAAAATTATATAGAACCCCTGTGTTGTTTTCATGTGCAATAATTCATTTTAAGTTAAAAAACCATTTGC
>JARGGF010001064.1 GCA_029210905.1 Bacteroidales bacterium
GCTTTTTTCGATTTGTTTAGAGTTTTCAGCGTTTTGGCCAATTGATGAAAGCATTTCTTCCATAGAACTGGATACTTCTTCTGCTGATGCAGCTTGCTGGTTTGTCCCCTGTGCGATGGTTGATGCCGATTTGTCAACTTCCAAGCTATAAAAAGCGATGGTTTCTGCTGCTTTTTGAATTTTTTCAGTTATCTCTTTTAATTTTCCAAGCATTTTTGTTAATGCTTTAGCCATTTGTCCAATTTCATCCCTGGAATTAATATTAGTAGTAACAAATAGTTTTCCTTCAGCTATTTCTGTTACATATTTTATCAATTCTGTTAATGGTTTTTTTATTTTAATGCTTGAAATATACCATATAATAAAGGTAATACTAATAAGCGTTGATAAAAACATGATAATCAGGTAGTTAAACTGGGTTCTAATTTCTTTGTAAACATCTTTTGTTGCTACTGAAATGCCCAAAGTCCAGTTTGGAGAATTTGGAATACGACTGAAAACCAGTAATTCTTCTTCTCCTTGAGGCGTAATAATAGTACCTGAACCTTGCCCTTTGGCTAGCATATTTTCACCCACAACTTCGAGATTTTGATATCCATACTTTGAAGATTCAAGGTAATTAAATTTCATCAATTTACTGGTATCAGGATGTGCACATACCAGGCCCTTGTTATCAATGATCCATCCATATCCTGAATTTCCTGTCTTGATTTTTGAGGTAATTTCGGAAATTAAATCAAGGTTAACTGCTGCTCCCACAGCACCTACAGTTTTTGTTGTTGAATCTTTAACGGCATAAGCTATGGTTATTACGGGTTTACCAGTTGCTGCTGCACTGTAAGGAGCTGAAAAAAAATAGGTCTGTCCTTCTTTAAATATTGCATCATGAAAATCGCGTCCTTTTAAGCTTTTCTCTGCCAGGCCATTAGCCATGTTTACATAAAACCTGCCATCTGGCCGGATAAGGCCTACTGAACCAAAGATATTTTCCCTCTTTTTTTCAATCGTTTTATGGCCATTGTGGATGATTGACCAATCCATAGTAGCTTCTTCTTCTCTTGAAGCCAATTGTATTAAATCCAGCTTGTATTCATTAAGCAATTCTCCTATATGCTGCGCCCTGGCTTCAACAATTTGAATTAAATAGTTTTCTACTTCTTTTTTTTTGAGCTGATTAGTTTGTTGAAAAATTATTGTGGCAAGTATAACGATTACCAGTGTAATTGCCGGTAGTATCCATGTTAAAAATCTTGAATGAATACTTTTGAACCCTCTTTGTGTTTCCATACCATATCCCTCTTTTAATTGTATAATAAGTACTAATATCAGCTTAGGTATTTCTAGTTTTACAAAGTCAAATCAAGTATTATTCTGTTTGTTAATTCCAATTCAAAATTGTATTTAGTAAAAATTGTTCTGGTTCCTTTATATAATTTTCAGCCTTTTTTAAGTCGTCACTTTTTAAATAATCCAAATTTTCAAAGCAGAGTTTCGCAAAATCAGAATTAATATCAACCAATCTCGGTGTTACTCTACCTTCTTTGTTCTGTATTTCAGAAAGATAAAGAGGAGTAATATCACCATTTGAATTTGCAGTAACTATACATCCATTTTTACCTTCCTTAAATAGCCTGACCACGCCACTTGCCAAAAGTGTGCAAAGCGTTAAATCAAAACCTATTGGTCTGCAGCATCTTAGTTCGTAGCCAAGATCTGATGGACGTGTTTTAATTTCAATACCAAGCGCATTTAGTCTTTGTTGCAATAAAGTATTAAATACCTGCGATTTACTTACATTTCCCAGTTCGGGATGACCGTGTGCATCGTATGAAAAAATGATCCCTGTATTTTTTATCTCTTCATCATCAATTATATGAAAAACACCTTCACTAATTATTACCACTCCATAGTGGATGTTTTCAATTTTTCTTTTGATAATGGATGATACCACCAAATCAACTATTTTTCCGAAAGTAGGCTTGGTTTGATTAAACATTTCAGGAATTATCATCATCGGAAAATGACAACTTGCAGCAATGCCAAAAGCCAGGTGACCAGCCGTTCTGCCCATGGCAGACAATACATACCAGCTTTGAGTAGTCCGGGCATCTTCGGCAATTATATTTCCAAGTTTAACACCCTGGTCCTTAGCAGAATGAAAACCAAAAGTGGGAT
>JARGGF010001065.1 GCA_029210905.1 Bacteroidales bacterium
ATACAATTTATGCAGTTAATAGCAATGGAAGCCAAAAATGGAAGTATGCTACTGGTGGATATGTTTCTGCTCCAATTACAATTGATGCTTCAGGTAGTATCTATTTCGGAACTTTTACCGATACAGGTAAATTAGTGTCAGTATCTAACCAAGGACTTTTTATTTGGGAATATCCAATCGGTTTAGAATATAGTCAGCCAGTGATTGATGATGATGGAACTCTGTATGTTGGAGCTGGCGATGGGAAAATTTATGCTTTAACAAATGCTAAATAGTATAATTGCTGGTATCAAGAAAAAAGCAAAGGAGAAATAATAGATTATTAATCAAAACTCTAATTACTATGGTGACTTATCAAACTACTAAAACCTATTGCCCAAATTGCCAACATGTTTTATTCAGGGGGCCACTTTCTTTTGGTCCGGGCGTTGTTGAATGCAAGAATTGTCAGCAAACCATAACAACAGGGCTTACTGAATGGCAAGATTTGTCGTTTTTTGAGAAACTTGGAAATGTCTTTAAAGAACTTTTCCTGCCTTCTTTTTTTATGCCTAATCGCGATTCGTTTACGAGAGGTTTTTTACATTTCTTTTTTTTTCTGTTTACTACTATAATTACGGCACCACTTATTGGATTTTATGAAGGGTATAAAGATAATTTTTTTGCAACTATATTGATGGGGCTTGCCTTTTTTTGGTATCCTGTTTTTATTCTGTTAAGCAGGATTTTTCGCATTTCAAAACAGTCTGTTAATTATAATAAAAAAGGCATAATACCAATATGGTAGTATTATTCTTACTCTAGATCCTGCACTATAACATCATCAGATTAACATAAATGATATAGTATTCATTACTTAATTTCAAATACATACACCTATGACTAAGCTGAAAACCAGTAAGTTGAGAACATATGCTTTTTCTTTATTTCTGCTTATTAGTTCTCTGTTTTTAACACCAAATTACTTTTATGCAAGTGATTCAATAGCCATTTCACTTGATAAATTATTGCTTTTTGAATCGGGAAAAGATGTACCCCAAAAATTGAACAGGAAATACATCAATTGTTTTGAACCCGAAGCCCGATTTATTAACATTGAACTTAATGTTAAAAATCAGAAGTATACTATTGCCGATCAGGATTATAAAATAACATTTATCTGGAGATATTTGAATGGTGCTGAATTTGGAAAAGACGAAGCCACTTTTCATATAAAATCCGACTGGCAAACTGCCTATATCAATCGAAGTTGGGGATGGCCTGAAAAAGGGAAATGGCCATTAGGCAGATTTACTGCGCAAGTATTTGTTAATGGAACTTTATTTGCCGAAAAGGATTATTTCATAAATTTCAGTGGAAAGGATTATATTTCTTTCCCTGAGATTAATAAACCTATAGAAAACATACCTTCATTAAACGAAGGTATCATTTGCCAAACCCTGCACCAATATAAAATTGATCCTTATTTTAATAGCTATTATCCAATTGAGTTCAGCAACGATGGTAAAGATATTGCATATTGCCTTTCGCAATTCGAGAGGACCAGTGGCTATAAAACCACCACTGTTACCAGGAATGTTTTTTTATTTAAAAATAACAAACAGATACTTCCTGTATATTTTAGAATAGATCCTTTTTTTGATAAAAAACTTGAAAACCTTGCCTATCTGGGCGTGCAAACCACAGGTGGAACTTTCAATGATATTTATGCATACTATAATGGTAATCAATTGCTTAAATCCATTTTAATGCCTGCTTTTTACATCAGTCCCGATTGTAAAAAATACACCTATGTTTTAAATACCATGAACAGGATAAAATCGTCATTTACATGGGATGATGCTTATGAATTTGTTATGATAAACCAGCAAAAGGTGCAAGCTGAGTATTTGGCAAATGCAAAATCAATTAATATAAAAGAACCAGTCATTTACATAAAAAATGAGGATAATTCATACAACGCCATTTATTCGGCAAAATACAAAGTGAACAAGCAAGTTAGCCACGCATTATTCAATCAGGCAGAACGCATTTCTCCCGAATTTGATGGATACATAAGCAAACCTTACTTATCTGCTGATAATAAGAAAGTTGCCTATATTGTCCAGGATAAAAAGGAGTGGTTTATCATGATTAATGATAAAAGAATTACAAAAGGATATAAGGAAATAAAAC
>JARGGF010001066.1 GCA_029210905.1 Bacteroidales bacterium
GTACCAGCGGGATGAAGGTGATACCCAATGGTGGCCTGAATATAAGTGTTCTTGACGGCTGGTGGGCTGAGGCCATATCCGAGCATAACGGATGGGCAATCGGCAAGGGTGAAGAATATGATGACCTGATTGACGTTCCTTTTGAACTTATTGCGACAAAAGAAGAATAATTATTGGCTATACAGCTTTTTAGTTATTTTATTTCAGGGAATAGCAGTTTATACTCCTTTTTCTTTGCAATTTTCCACCAATTACTTGGAATTACTTCCCAATTATTGCGCTTAGCCGGATCAATGTATTGCTTTTCTTCTATGTACTTTATTATATAAAATCTTAAATCTTTATCGGTAGAATTAATAATTCTTTTATCTAATTCTGCTTTTGGAATACCTGCACCATTTGTCAAATGCCCACCACCTCCATTTCCTCTGTATGAATTTATAGCTACCGAATAAATTTTGTCCATCTCAAAAGCCTGACCATTTTCAAAGCTTATGATATTAATTTTTTGTCCATTAGGTTTTGAAACATCAACAGTATATTTAATACCTGCCGCAGATGAGTAATTATAATATGGGTTGATAAAGCTCATTTTTCCCTTTTCATCAATTGTATATTTTAACAGATGATCTTCTTGCGTATTCATTTGATTAAACCATAAATCGGCAGAATACTCTAAATAATCTTTAATTTCTTTTCCAGATAAATTCATGGTATAGAGGAAATTTTCAAATCGATATAATTTAAACATGTCTCTAACACTAATGGCCCCTTTTTTTATCTCAAAGTTATAGCTAAGCGGGCTGGTTAATGATATTTGTGCCTTAGTAAGTTTAAACTGCACTTCATGAATAAAATCAACAAATGCAGAGTTGCCAAAAACTGACTCCCGTGCATTAAATGTCCTTTTACTTTGGCCAATAACCCTGTCTACGTAATTCTTTGTGTTGATGAAATAATCCTCAAATTTATTAACAAAAACAGTGTCGGGCTGATAATTATTCATTTCTACAATTTTGCCTTTAATTTCTTTATCATACTTATTTTTGGCTATATTCCAGTCAAGGTCAATTTCAGCCACTGCCACTTTTTTTGCATGACTGCCTGGATCCAGAAGAAGTATATTTGAACTATCTGAACCTGAAATGATTAAATTGTATTCGCGATGATCATGACCAGCAAATACAACGTCAAACCCAGGTACTAATTCTGCGACCAGTTTCGATGCATTTTCATTCAAATTGGTTTTTTCAGTTTGATTATTATATGTATAGTCTACACCAGCATGAAAAAGACCAATAATGAGGTCTGCTTTTTCTTTTTCTTTAAGGATGCCAACCCATTTTTTTGCTGATTCAATCATATCTGCAAAATGCATCCCTGACCAAATGTTCTCTGGAAGCCAGTTTGGAATTGCAGGGGTTATTAAGCCTAATACAGCAATACGTATACCTTCTTTTTCAATTATTGTATAAGGTTTAAAATAGGGTGTTTCAGTACGGTCTTTGATCGCATTTGCAGCAAGCCATGGAAACTCAAATTCCTTATTAACTTTATCATATACAGCATGTCCTGTCTCAATATCATGATTTCCAACACTGGCTGCGTCATATTTCATGTAATTCATTACAGCCGCACATACATGTGTTTTGGAAGTATCAATAAAATTTGAATAATAAACCACAGGTTGTCCCTGCAAAATATCGCCGTTGTCTAATAGAATGGTATGCTCGTCCTTTTTCGCTCTTTCTATTTGAACAAAAGTAGAAACTGATGCTAAAGAATATTTAGTTTGTTCATCCTTAATGAAATCATAAGGGAAAATAGCACCATGCACATCAGTTGTTTGAATGATCTTCAATCTTAGATGTTGCGGTTTATTCTGCGAATAAGAAGCATAACTATGTCCAAACGCCAGAAAAAACAGAAGAATCCATATATAAGGTTTCATCAGTTTCAAGTTTAAATTAAATTACAAACCTAATTAAAATAGAGATTTTGAAAAACTAAATAGGCAACAATAAAAACAACTACCAGAAAAATAGCAAATGGCAACTGAGTTTTTTCCTGCCGAACTTCAGGATCAATATATTCGTTGCGATCTCGATATTCTTTTTTCATATCTTTATGTTTTATAAGTAATAACCTGGGAAAATATAATTAACGTTAATTTG
>JARGGF010001067.1 GCA_029210905.1 Bacteroidales bacterium
AGTTTTTCTGTTTCATCATTTTTTTGTTTAATAGCTTCATATTGTTGTTTAATGATATCGTTCTGTTTTTTTATTTTTTTTTGCGAACGTGTTAAAAGGAATAAAAAATAGGCGATAAGCACCAAAATGATTACTACTAAAAGGGTAATTATCTGGAAACGAACAAGTTTTTCATTGCTTTTAACATTCTCATTTTCAAGTAATTTATAGTTGCTTTCTAATTCTGCCAATTGTTGAAGCGATTCTGTTAAAAATTGTTTTTCTTCAATTTCTTTAAATAATATCGAATCAAGTAATTCGTTGTTTTGGCTCAGTAGCTGGCTTGCTTCATTATTTTTCTTGAGCTCAACCAGAACTTTATTTACTTCTTTTACTGCTTTTAACTGATTTTCCCTGACAGAATATTTTGAAGCGGAAGCTAAGAAGCGTTTTGCACTTTCTATTGCAAGATCTGAATTCCCTGATTTGTAGTGAATTAAAGTATAATACTTGTATGTACCAGGAATAAGTCTTTCAAGATTTACAGTGGATGCATTTTTAAGCACATCTTCAAAATAAATACCAGCCTTCTCAAAATTGTTTGTCAGGTAGGCAATTTCTCCAAGGTTGTATTTGCACATCACTATCATTTTATTTTTGCCTGATTTTATGCTTAATTCCAAAGCCTCATTTGTTAATTGTTCAGCTCGTTCATAATCCTTTTCTACAATAGATAAATTTCCAATGTTTATAAGTGCTTTTAACTTATTTAGGGTGTCATTAAGTTTTATTGAATTTTGATAGGCTTTGGTATAATATTTTTTTGCAAGCTGATATTGTCCCTGACTATAATAAGTATTTCCAATATTTGTTAAAATTTGATTTTTCCGTGATTCATTTATTGAATAAGGATAGTTTTCAAGCACCTCTTTATAGTAATAGATTGCTTTTTCTGCATAGCGTATATTTCGATAAGCAGAGGCTAACTGAAAGAGTATTTCCGCTTCAAAAATTGGGTTTGATTTTTTACTTAGATTTTCGAAAGCCTTCAAAAAGTAACTGATAGACTGAATATATTCCTCGTTTATAAACGTGTAGTATCCAATTGAATACAGAATTTCCGATGAATCCGAAATGTTTTTTTGTTCAAGATAAAGTATGAAATCTCTTTTCCAGTTTGAGTTGGTTTTATTAAATTTTTTGGTTAATTCCTGGAGAAGGGCTATTCTATCTGATTCTTTAACACCAGACACAGGCAGTTTCTTCTGAGCAAAACTTGCCTGGAAATATAATATTAAACATATAAATAATGCAAATAGCTTCAGAATTCGCATAAATACGGGCAAAATATTAAGTTGTTAAATTTATTATACCGAAAGAATTTGAAGTGGTAATATTACAAAGATTTACTCAGTAGTACATACTTCTTTATGATAAAGTTAGATAAATAATTTGATATTTTAAAAAGATGGTTAATCCGGATATGATTTTGGGATAAAAACCGAAAAAGAAGTTCCTTTACCTGGTTTTGAGCTGACATTTATCCGTCCTTTGAGAATTTCAACCATCTTTTTAACTATTGCTAAACCCAATCCTGTTCCCCGCGAAAGCCTTGACCGGGTTTCAATTTTGTAAAAAGCATCAAAAATCCGTGATATTTCATCTTCAACAATGCCAATACCTGTATCTGAAACTATAAATTCAATTTCATTTTCATGCTCAATATTAGTAATTTCAACATAACCTTTTTCTGTAAATTTAAGTGCATTTTCAATTAAATGGGCTAATAAATCACATAGTTTAGCAGGGTCAGTATAAATGTCTCCTTTAAAAGGAACGATGTTTAGTCTGAAATCAACATTTTTATTGGCATTGTATTCGCGGGCACGAAAACCTGCATCTTCAATAAAATTATTAAGCGCCTGGGCATTTAAAGATTTTATCGAAATATGCTCAATTTCTGATTCTATTTTTGCTAATTCAACAATATTGTCAACAATTTTTAGCAATTCATAACTACCATTCACTATAATATCCAGGCTTTTCTCATTTGGGTCATTTTCCTTATATTCAATGAGTTGAGAAAATCCAATTATCGCATTCATTGGCGTTCTTATTTCATGACTTACATTGGCTAAAAATGCTGATTTTAAACGGGTACTTTCTTCCGCTTTTTTTAGTGCTTTGATTAAGGC
>JARGGF010001068.1 GCA_029210905.1 Bacteroidales bacterium
GAATTATGCTACAAATGCCATGATGGGGTCCAGGAGGAAATGGAGAAAAAGACAATTCATAGTCCGGCAAAGGAAAACTGTTTTAATTGCCATAATCCATACAATTCAAAAGAAAGTTATTTACTACTTAAACCATCTGCAGAGTTATGCTATAGCTGCCACGAAAGCTCAAAGGAGCAAATTGAAAAAGCATCCATAGTTCATAAGGCCTTAAACGAAGAACAATTTTGTGCAAACTGTCACTCTCCCCATGGATCTGATGAGGCAAATTATTTGAGATCAGGAGAAAAAGAACTATGTTTAAACTGCCATAACAAAATATATACAAACGATTCTGTGAGCATTGATAATATTAAAAAACTACTTGAAAACAGCAAATCTATTCACAAGCCGGTAAATGAAGGGTGTTCATCGTGCCATAATGCTCATGTAGCAGAATATCCGGGTTTATTGATAAAAAAATTCCCGGTTGGATTATATGCAGAATCAAACAAGGAGGAATATGCATTGTGTTTTAGCTGCCACAAAACTGAACTTTTAGAACTTGAGAAAAGTAACACAGCAACGAACTTTAGAAATGGCGATCAAAACCTTCATTTTATGCACATTAAAGGAAAACGAGGGCGCAGTTGTATAACCTGTCATAATGTGCATGCCTCAAAGAATGAGTACCTTATAGAAAACAATGTGCTATTTGGAAATTGGAAAATGCCAATAAAGTTTGTTAAACACGAAAATGGAGGTTCTTGTGCTCCCGGATGTCATTCTGAAGAAATGTATGACCGGGGTGAATAAAACAAACCTTCGGGCTATTCACCCAAAAGCTCATGATACACCTTCATAATCAGGTAAGCTTCAACCGAACTTTTGTAATATTTTCGCAGTTGTTTACCGCCCTGCTCGCTAATACATTCATAATGAAGTTTATCAAGTGTTTCAGCCTCTTTCAGATAGTTTCGTATCACTTTCCAAGTTGCAGGCGGATCGTGATGCATACAGGCTGTCATGCCCGAAATAAACAACCTGAGTATCCTGGTTTTTTGTTCATCTTTTGTATAATCTTTAAAATAATCATTAAAAGTTGCCAAACTACCATCCAGGCTTATCAGGTATGACAATCGTTCCCAATTATCATAGGCAAATATGGTGGCCAGTAAAATATGATCATCAACAGTTTTTAATTCACCCATATTTTTAAATAATTTAAAACTGTTTATTAAGCGCGTATTTGCCTGAATATCAGCCACTGCTACACCTGTTATTTGAAAAGGGCCATAGGAATTTATCTGGTCGTACCTTGATGGGAAATAATGAATAAACTCCACTCCTGCCTCAGATAAAAGACGATCAAAATAATAAGCTTTGAAAATGGGATTTACAGATTTTATTTTACCATTTGCAAGCATATGCGTTGGAGGCAATAATTCCTGAATATTAAAGCCTAAAATTACATTTGGTGAAAGATTTTCAGCTATCAAATCCATAAAAACTGCCCTATCATCACTGTACATTTTTTTAATTTCTTGATGGAGTACTTTCAATTTTTTAGTGGCAGGACTTATAAGGCTGTCACGATATATTAACAATGTCATTTTCCCCTTTGGTGAAAGATTTTGCTCGATGCCCTCAAGTGCCAAAACCATGATATCTGCATCAGCAGTATTAGATTTTCTGTTGATATGGGCAGCCTTCATTTTCCACATATCAATCATGCCCTTTGTAAAATTTACATTTTCCTTATTTTTAAAAACACCCAGGGGCAATGCCAAATCGCGCATATCTTCTCTGCTGATAATGTTTTCATCCACCATGTTTTTTAAAGTTTTCCCCTTTAGTTTTTTACTAATCCATAGCTCTGTGGCCTCGTTAGGTGAGCCAAGTGTATCATCATAAATGACTGCTGTGATTAAGGAATCTTTTTCGGAAAGTTGGGCTATGGAATATACTGATAAACAGATAAATACGAATAAAAGGTGGTATTTTTTCATTTCATAAATATTAACAAAATTTCATCTTGTAAATCACCTCCACTTTATTTATTTCAGGGTGAACCTGGTAAAGATAACAAAAGTGTTCCGGTTTAGGAATTACTAATTTTCTTAAAGTTCAACATTGGTAGCTAAAGGTTGTCAGGGCAATCGCATTTAAAAGTTAATAAGTAAT
>JARGGF010001069.1 GCA_029210905.1 Bacteroidales bacterium
ACTAATTATATCACTCATATTTAAATACTTAGACGTAAAATTAAAACGAGCTACTAATGTTGAATCCTGAAAAACATAGGGCAGCATATTTTCAATTTTTCCTTGCATGTGCATATCACTTTTGCCAATATTCACATCAAATTTTTCGAGATTTACAAAGGCTGGCGTAAACTGCATCAGCGCTGAAGGAATTACAACTTTTTCAGGTACTTCTGTACCGGAATATTCAAAGTTTGATAATTCTATTTTACCATCGGCCTTAAATTCATCATATTTTTCTTTTTCGAGCGATGAAAGTTTGCCAGCAATATCCAGATTGGCAATCATCATCCCCTTTATGGTTACATCTTCTAATGGGACCACATCCTGTAAACTGGCAAAATCAATTTTTGCATTCATCTCTGCATTGATGTCTACATCAGCAGCAGTGGTGGTCACAAACATTGTTGCATCAATAGGATTGCCGGCTATTTCAGCATGGGCTTTTTTCATGTCCACAATATTATCATCACCTGTACCTCCCTTGTTATCAACTTTAACCGCTACATTTATAATATTAACAGATTTTGGCAAATCAGGATATTTAAACATCCCATTTTCAATGTTCAAATCAATTCCAAAAGCAGGAAGTATGGAATCGTTATAAATGCCATCAACATATCCTTTAAAATCAAATTTCCCTGATGTCTCAACACCAGCAAAATCCTGCATGTAAATTGCAGGAACAAGTGACAATACAGATTTAAAATCAGTTTTTTTGGTCTTAAATTTAATATCCATAGAGATATCATCGGCGGGCATTTTTACGCTCCCATCAAACCCAAGTAAAATATCGTTTAGTCCAAATTCATTTTCTTTAAAAACAAAGGCCATACTGTCCATATTTGCCTGAAAATCAGACTTAAAAGTAAGTTTAGCTTTTTTAAGGTACTTGATTCCATCCATTACAAAACTTAAGGCAGCAATGCTTGTTTTTATATTCAGTGAGGTCTCTGATTCAGACAAATCGCCCTTTAACAAAAAGTTAAGTGTGTCAATTTCAGCATTCATTTTTGATTGTCTGTCATCATAACTGATTTTTCCTTCATTGATCTCAAATTTTTTAAGCCCTATTTTAAATTTTGTAGCTTCAGCGGTAGTATCTTCTGCTTCTTCAACAGCAGTGGTATCCACTTTGGTAATATCCCAGTTTGCTTTTCCGTCTTCAAGCACAATTGCCCTCACAACAGGTCTGTCAAGGCTAATTGCCTTAATTTCAATCTGATCACCAAAAATTACGCTCATCAGATTTAAATCAGTTTGAAAATAATTAAACTTCACCAGGGTGTCTTTTTCAAAAGCATCAACACCCGACAGTGATAAATCATCTATGCAGATACTGAGGGCAGGGAAACTGCGGAACATCGACAAACTAAGATCTGAAAATTCAAGTTTGGCGTTCAGGGCTGCATTGGCCTCATCTTTAATTATTTGATTGATTTTGCCTTTGAAAAGTATCGGAGTTACAAAAAGCAAAACTAACAATACCACCAAAAAGATAATGGTGATTTTTAAGATAGTTTTTATAGTTTTTTTCATGGTTTTGTGATTATATCATTATAAACTTGGGTTTTTGGACAGTGATTGTATAAGAAATAATTATTTCTATTTAAGTAAAAAGCAGTCTCTTGTTTGAAATAAAAACAAATATAACAAAAAGCCCTGATTAAAATATCAGCTAATGAATTAAAAAAAACAATAAGTTATTAGCGGATTTATTAAGGTTGGTTTTGAAATTTTTATTATATTTGCACCCGTTTTGTAATGGCTCCGTAGCATAATGGATAGTGCACCTGACTACGGATCAGGAGGTTGGGGGTTCGAGTCTCTCCGGAGTCACTATAAGCCTTGTAAGCATATGACTTACAAGGCTTTATTTTTACTACGTACAGAACTACTTTTTTATCAGTGGGGCGGAAATCCGCCATACTTCATCAGATGTTAGTATATTGAATGATAATATAATAAGGCTCAAAAAATATGTGTTGGCAGTTGCTGCGAAAATCCGCACTGATTTGAATAACAGGAAAATACAATTATATTCTTTATATGAATAAACTAAAATAAGCACTGGGAATGAAAAAACCCGAAAAATATAATGGACAAAGGTAGGAATCCATTAT
>JARGGF010000106.1 GCA_029210905.1 Bacteroidales bacterium
TTCATTGTGATCAATCTCAAAATGAGTGTAAAGTCTTTTACCAGCAATAGTATAAGGTGGGTCAATGAAAAAGTAACACTCCTTATCATTTTTAGCTTTTTCCATTTCTTCAAAAGCATCACCAGTCAAAAAAATCATCCTGTGTTTAACATGTCCAATAGAAAGAATTCTATCTCTAAGCGTTTTTGGATACCAACGCGATCTAATACCTTTTCCATTTTCACCATTTTTAATTAAACCTGAACCTTTGGTTATGATACCACCATGATAAATCCTGTTTTTTAGAATTGTACTAAATGCTTGTTCAGCAATTGTCTTTTTTTCTTTTTGCAAAATATTATTTGCATTTTCAGGTGTTAGATTAAAGGAATATATTTGATTTGCCAATTCTTCATAATTACCGTTAATGACAACTTCCCAAACTGCAGCAACTTCTTTGTCTAACTCAATCATAGTAATTTGATTGGCTAGATTTTCAAAAGCAGCAGTAAGGCTTACAATCCCCCCACCAGCAAATGGTTCAATAAGTTTTTTAAGGTCATTGGTTTGTTTCAACCATTTTCTTACAATGGGTATTAACCAGGTTTTACCGCCAGGATACCTGAATGGGCTTCTTTGAGGAACAGAGGCAACATTGACCACTTTTAGACTGTTGGCCTTGTTTTCTTTGATGTCGAATATTGATAATTGTGTGTCCATAATTATCTGCTGATTATATCTGTTAATGAGGGGGCATCTGGTGCGTTCTTGTCAAAATGTTCATCAAGCCGGTTTTGTAAAATATTAATAAAATTTGTTATATCGCCCGGTTCTGGTGTAGTTACTCTTAGAAGTGCTGGTTCAAATTCAGTATAAATAGTATCAACCAGCACCAAATTATTTTGATTCTGGTCTTTATTATACTCAAGATCATACAAAAACCAGGCGATATCAGCCTTGGATTTGTTTGTTGTTGGAAGGCTTGGAAGTGTATCAAAAAATGATTTTTGAAGGGCTACTGTTTGTTTCATTTTCCATGATTGAAATATCCCACCTTTATACAACATTTGAGGAATAAGTCTTTTTCGGGATGAAGAAAGGTAATCTGGTTTTGGATAATTATATCCTGTTGGCCATTCAAAATCTTTTGAGGGCTTATTAAGATATGCTTCAAATGGATTTCTTAAGTTACCTGAAATATAAACTCCTTGTACTTCAAGTGAAACAAAGTCAATTAGTTGACCTTTATCATTGTATTGAACTAAAACGAAATCAATATTGCCCGCAGATTGTCCATTTTTATCGGTTAGTTTAATTTCAGATAAAGAAGTCCAATTTGATTTTGGGGCGAATGCAAAATTTGCGGCATTTTCAATTATGAGCCAATCTTCTCTAAACCTTATTGGACAAGGAATAACAGAAATATGGTTGTGCCATACACTACAAACTCCCAATGGATTGTTTGCTTTATCTTTAGTGCAATTTGGAACCTTGTTGTTGAAAGGACAAAGCTTTTGTTTTCTATAGCGCTGAGCTTTAACACTTTCAATTTCAAGAGGAAAACCAAATACTTCAGCAAGAGGACTCTTATTTTCTTGAATTTTTGACATACACAAAGATAAGTTTTTTGTCGGCCGACAGAAGTTTTACATAGATCTTTACTTTTAATTTAATAATAATAATAATATCTGATTATTGTCTTCCTTCTTGCCAGACACGCACTTTGAAGCGGACTAAAGTCCTAATATTCATTACGGATTAAAAGTATAATTATTCGATGTAAATGCCAAAGGTTGTCAGGCTAACTTATAGCCTTTAATTTAATGAGTTCATCAAACATTCAAATGCTTCATCAATTCATTCTTTCGGCTGCGGGATACGCTAAGTTCCTGTCCATCAGTCATTTTTACATAACCACCTATGCCTTTTACATACTTTACTACTTCATTTAGGTTGATTAAATTTGAATGGTGTATTCTGAAAAAATTATGTCCTTTTAATCTTTCCTCAACGTATTTTACAGTTTTTGAAATAAGAATTGGGGGCCGGTTTTTAAGGTAGATATTGGCGTAATTGCTATCACCGGTGACATATAATATTTCGCAGACTTTTACTATTTCAAGGCCTTCAAGTGTAGGAATGGCTATGTTTGGAAAGGCTTCTTTATTTTGCTGCAGGTTTTCGAGCAACATGGTAAATTGTTCAAAGTTTGAAACGGGGTTTTTGCTTTGCTCCTGTAGTTTTATCCTTTCTTCAGCCACCTGAACTGCATTTACAAGTTCTTGTCTGTCAATTGGTTTTAAAAGATAATCTACTGCGCTTACTTTAAATGCTTTTATTGCAAAATTGTCGTAGGCGGTAGTGAAAATAATTTCAAAATCTATCTTTTCTAAATGGCTTAGCATGTCAAAACCGTTCATTTTTGGCATGGCAATATCCAAAAAGACCAAATCAGGCTTTTGTTCTTCGATGGATTTCAGGCCGCACTCGCCATCGGTGCAGGTATCAATAACATTTACATTGGGGCAGTATTTATTGATTAAAATCATCAGTGCCTCCACACAATGGGCCTCATCATCAATTATCAGGGCATTCATAATTTTGTTTCTTTAGTTATTACAGGTATAGAAATCATTACTTTTGTTCCACTGGCTTCGTGCTTATCGTTATATAAATCAATAATTTCCATAGATGCTTCCATATTGAACATTTTATTGATAATACTTATTCGATCGCTGGTAATGTCCATACCCATCGATTTTTTTCTTATGCCATACCTGCTTTTATATTCGGCTGCCTTTTTCCTGCCAATACCATCATCGGCTATCACAAAAAACAATTTTTCATCTTCCTGGTAGGCTTTTATGGTAATTTTTCCATCGGTTTCCTTGTGCATTAGGCCATGCCAGATGGCATTTTCAACATAAGGTTGTATAAGCAATGGTGGAATAAGTACCAGGTTGACATCCAAATAGTTATCTATATTAAATTGATATGTGAATTTATTATTAAAACGCAACTGTTCAAGCTCCAGGTAGAGCTTTAGAGCTGCAAATTCATCTTCGAGGCTCACCAGTTTATTTCTCGAATTGTTAAGTACCTGCCTTACAAGCCGTGAAAACTTGGTTAAAAAATCGGAAGCCAGTTCACTTTCATTTTTTAAAATAAAGTTATTGATTGAATTTAAGGAATTAAAAATAAAGTGAGGATTCATTTGTGCCCGCAGGGCCTGCATTTCCACTTCAGCAATCTTGTTTTGAAAGTCGGCTTTTATTTTTTCCTCCCGCTTAACCTGATGAATTTTCGCCCTGTAAATTATGTATAAAACAATGGAAACCAATAGTATAACAAATACTTTAAACCATATTGTTTGCCAATAGAAGGGTTTTATTTTAAATTTTATTGTTTTGTTTTTATCAATCCAAACTCCCCGATGAGCAACTTTTACAACAAACTCGTAATTTCCCGGTGGTAAATTGGTATACCGGGCATTTGAAACTTTACCGGGAATTGACCATGTATCCTGAAAACCTATTAGTTTGTACTGGTATTGAATTTGGTCAATATCATGAAAGCAAATGGCTGTAAATGAAATATTTAGATTATTCTCACCAGCTTCAAGAATAAGTACATTATTGTTTTCTGCCAGGCTGCCCTTAAGTCTATCAGAACCATTTGCTTCAAGACCTTCAATCAGTAAGTTAATAATGCCCGGGCAAGTATAGGCTTCTTTAAAATTAATTGTTTCATAAGCTTTTCCGCTATTTAAAAAAATATTTCCTTCATAGTCAATATAAATTCTGGTATCGTGGCTTTTTGTCTGCCAAAGCCCATTTCTATTATCGTATAATTGCATGGCATTGGTGTAGGGATTAAATTTAACCAATCCTTCATTAATTATCCAGAAATTTCCATCGGGATCGCTGGCAATTCGTGCGATATTCAAATCGTTAAATCCGTGTTGGCCATGAAATATTTTATAGTTAAACTTATTATTATCATTTTCGGAAATTCGCAGCAAACCTTCCCCAACCAGAGCAATCCACATTCGTCCAAGTGAATCTTTCTCAAAACTATTTGCATTGCTGTTTTTAATTCCAAAGTATTGCAAGGAATCTGCAACATTATGCATAAATTGTTTATTTTCAATATCATAAATATCAAATCCCTCGTATGAGCCTATCCATAACCTTCCATTTTTATCAAGTTCAAGTTCGAAACGGTTTGTCCCATATTTAAGCGTATTTTCATTGTTTATTTCGCTCTTGAAATATTTGGCATCAGTACGTTGAGGATTAATTTTTATTATCCCATCATATTTAGTAGCCAACCATAAATTTTGGTGTTTATCTTCAAGCAAGTAATTTACGGTTGGGCGGAGAGAGTCCAACTGCAAAGGCAGCCCAGCTGCTGTTTTAAATTGTCTTAACCGGTTGGTATTACCATCGATATAAAGCAGGTTGTTTAATATACTACCAACCCATATTTTTCCTGCCCTGTCTTTAAAAAAGTGGTTTATGTGGGCAGCAGGCATAACTTCGCCAGGCTCATTTTCTATATAAGCCCATTTATGTTTTATTTCATCCCAAACAAGGATATTGTGCTCTCCTGATACGCCAAAATACATTTTTTGTGTTTCTTTATCCCTAAAAAAACAACGTAAATAATCAAAATCAAGAGGAATTTCATATCTGGAAAAGGAGCGATAATCCTTATCTAAAATATTAACGCCATTATCGCCACCTATCCATAAATTTCCATTTCTGTCGTAAAAAAGATTGCATTTGGTTGAATTTGAACTTATTGATTTTAGATTTGAAGGATCGTTTACGTGAAAGCTAAACTTTTTCACTTTTTTGTTATATACCACAAGCCCCTCAACAGGTGTTGCAATCCATAATTCATCATCGTTTTTTCTGGCAATGGACAGGGCACTGCCATAATTATCTTTTTTAAACGGTAATATTTCCCAGGATTCAGTTCTCAGGTCGAACCTTTTTAATCCGGTTGCCCACTCACCTGTCCATAAAATAGAATCGCCTTCGAGGTAAATTGATTGCGAACGATAAAATTGAGCGCTTTTCTCTTCATAATACCTTGTTAATGAATAATCTGCCTTATTCATCTGAATTAGACCGGCCACTGTGGTAACAAGAATTTTAGATTGATCGCGAGGATCCTCGATGATATTATAGGAGTATTTGGTATATTGCTGCCTGGTTGGATTTGATGCAGTATTTGCCAGGCAGAGCTTGAAATTATTGGTTTTACGGTTAAAGTGCACAATACCGTTATTTGTACAAATCCATATTGTTTTGTCGCGATCCTCCCAAAAACTTCTTATTTCAGAAGCCGGAAAACTATTGGCTTTTTTTGGATGGTATTGATAATTTTTAAATAAACCGCTAAACGGGTTATAAATGCTAAAACCATTAACTGTACCAATAAAAAGTGACGAATCGCTGCTTTCGAGCAGTGCAGTAATGGTACTTTCCAAAATTGATGAACTATCTCCGGGCGCATATTGGAATACTTTCATATTGCTGCCATCAAATCGGACCAATCCGTTATCGGTGCCAAACCACATATATCCCAGAAAATCCTGGGTTATGCAGCGCACTACATTAGAAGGTAAGCCATCTTCACGGGTGATGTGCCTGAAGTATAATTCATCATTATCCTGATAATCAGTTAATTCGTGCGGTAATTGTGCACTGCTAATATAATTTAGTAACAGCAGAATGAGTACAATTAAAAACCGAAACAGGCACAAAACTCTGCGCATGGGAAATCAGTATAAAGGTAAAACAGGTATTCGCAACATTAATTTTTTGATTGTAAATGATTGTTAAATAATCATTTACAAACAATAATTTGCTAAAAATAATAAAATAACAGCTTTAGTGGCTAATATAGGTCAATTTTTCAGTCTTTTCAAGTTCAAATTAGCTTTATATCTTTTTCAATGAGTAAAAGGGTATAATAAAGACTGAAAATGATTTTAAACAATCCTGAATACTTTTTCTGAAAAAAAGCTTGACAGGTGTTATTAAATATTTGTAATTTTGATGGTTAGTGACCACTTTTTATAAAAAGACTAATGTAATGAACCCTACCTCTGCAAAAACACGCTGGAATTTTATAGTACTTGGCATATTTGGAATAGCCATGGGATTCCTGGAAGCTATTGTTGTAGTTTACCTTAGACAAATCTATTATCCCAATGGTTTTGAATTTCCTTTTGTAATGCTTTCACCGGAAATGCTTCTGATTGAATGGGTGCGCGAAATTGCAACTTTGGTAATGTTACTTACCATTGGCATGCTCGTTGGAAAAACCAGGTTGGAAAGATTTTTCTATTTTATCTACTGCTTTGGGGTGTGGGATATTATTTATTATGTGGCCCTTAAAATCTTTCTGGATTGGCCCACATCTTTATTGACCTGGGATGTTTTATTTTTAATTCCTATTCCATGGATTGGTCCGGTATTACCTCCTGTAATATGCTCTGTGACAATGATTTTGTTTGCAGTAATTGCCCTTACCTTAAAAGCAAAAGGTCGTGTTTTGCTTTTAAAATGGTTTCACTGGGGATTGCTGATTTTAGGTTCCCTTATTATCATAGTTTCGTTTATGTGGGATTTTTTGATGATAATTTTAAAAAATGATTTTCTCTCGCAGTTCTGGACTTTGGCTACAAATGAGCGATTTTTAGAAATAGTATCAGACTATGTTCCTACAAGTTTTAACTGGTCTCTTTTTGCAATTGGTGAAATATTGATACTGGTGACTATAGTCCATGTTATTTATAAAATCGGAAGATCTGAAATTAGTTAATAAGACTAGGTTCTAAAACATATCACAATTTCAAATTCACTCTAATTCCCAATCCACGGCTGAAGCCGTGGGCAATTCAATTTATGGTAAAAAAAGATATTTGAGCAAATCTATTGTTAGATTTAGAATGTTTGATGTAATATTTAGAACATTGTCCGCAGATGACGCAAATTATCGCAGATAATTTTTTTATCTGCGTAAATCTGGCTAATCTGCGGATAAATAATCTTTATAATATTAGTATAGGTATTTATTAATCAGTACTCCATACTATTACGTTTTTTCGCAGATAAAATTTTTAAACGCAATCGCCCTTTTTTCTGTTTTTGGAATAATTTACTTTTTCAGATAATCCTTAAACACCTTTTTAAATTTCTCTACTTTTGGTTGTATAACATACTGACAGTAAGACTGATTCGGATTGTTTTCGAAATAATCCTGATGGTAATCTTCGGCCTTGTAAAATATTTCCAAGGGACTCACTTCGGTTACAATTGGTTTTGGATATGCTTGTTCTTTGTTGAGTTCTTTGATAATTCGCTCCGCTGTATACTTCTGTTTATCAGAGGTATAAAAAATTGATGACCGATATTGTGTACCATGATCATTACCCTGGTAATTTAATGTTGTGGGATCGTGGGTTTTAAAAAATACCGATAACAACATTTCATACGAAACTTCTTCAGGATTGTAAGTAATTCTGGCAACTTCGGCATGTCCGGTCATTCCTGAACAAACCTCTTTATAAGTTGGGTTTTTAACCTTTCCACCGGTATATCCCGATTCTACTTTATAAACTCCTTTTAAATTTTCAAAAACTGCTTCAACGCACCAGAAGCAGCCTGCACCAAATATGGCTATTTCAGTTTTTCCTTGTTCCATTATTATTTCGTCTTTAGGTTTATTTTTAGCGTTACAAGCTGTAATACTAAATACAATTGCGAGTATAAAACTTAATTTTTTCATTACTATCTTATTATTTATAAAACATATTTTAATGCCGAGCATTACTTTAACAAAATTACAGTTGATATATCACAGAAGTATCACGTTATTTAGAACAATTGATAACTATTTTGGTTCATTTGTAAATTAGTTTTCACACAGTCTCTGAAGCACGTTGTAATTGATTAAAACTGCAATTTATTATCAAACAGAGCATATTCACCTTAAAATTCTTTTTAGTTGAAGGATAATTATTATTTGTATACCCTTTCAGAACTGAATAATTAGTATAATTTTCACCGGATGCCCTTTATACAGCAAAAAGCGAATACAAAGCTTATTCAAACAAATAGTAATATTTTTATACGTATAAAATGTTGATAGGTAACTGAATAATATACTATTTGTAAAGTTTTATTTAAATTACAATTACCTGAAATGATCACTAAATTTCAATTAATCGGCGCTATGAGCTTAAAACCATGCTTGTATACCCTGATTGTAAACAATAAATTACAATTTGTACACTACATTGTGAGCTTCCCATTGCTGTGGAACATCCCACTTTTTAATCATTTTGTCAAGTACAGCCTGAGGCAGCGGATATTTCCTGTTCTGGTTTTGAAGCAACAATTTTTTATACGGAACTTCCAAATAAATAATTTTTACGTGGGCACCATATTCTGCAAAAAGCCCAATCAAAGTTTTTCTAAGACTGCTGCTTAAATTAGTTGCATTCCATACAAAGGACTGTTTTTTGCGTAAAAATTGCCTGGCTAATTCCTTGGCCTCCTGCACAATGCGTCCGGTCATTTTCTGATCAGTCGGTGAGGCTTTGTATTTCCTTCTTAAATTATCGAGCGAAATTTCTGGCAAGTTGCTCAGATTGTTTTCGATGTACCAATCTTTGCCACTCCCTGGCAAAGCAGAAAGCAAGACGACCTCAAAAGAATTTTTTTGAAAGGGTACATAATCAATGTAAGAATTGTGCGTAAAGTAATGATATTTAGCAATATCTGATTTAAAATGACGCGGCTTGCCCCAACAATCCAGGTTTACACAAAGTTCCTTGAAAAGATCAATTCTATCCAGAAATTCGCTTTGCTCCGCTCCTGTTCTGCCCAGAACATCCGCCTTTGCTAATATTGCCAGCATTTTTGTATCAACTTCGAGCGAAATTCCGGCCAGTTTTTTTTCAGGATTATCTTTTAATATTAGCCAGATTGGCTGGCCATGATACCGGATCAATTTTGCAATGCTTTCCCTTATAGCAAAGGGAGTTTCAATCTCCCGGTAAAGTATTTCTCTAACTGAATGTTCTCCATTTTTTGCGTGATTAGCGGAGCTTATCCGCCCATCCGATTCAAGTACAGTAGTTGAGCGTTTTTCAATATCGTGCATTAATGCAGCTGCCATTAAAATATGCTGATTTTGTTCATCAAGTTCCTTAAATTCAGGTAATTGCTGTAATTCGGCCATTACCATTTGGGTATGAATGGCTACATTTCCTTCAGCATGGTATATAGGATCCTGGGGTACATTTTGCATATCATGTACCCAACTAAATTTATCTTCAAGCTCCTTCCAGTTATATGTTTGATGTATTTTCCACATGATAATAGTTTGTTTTTTGGGTATACAATCCAATGCCGTTTAGTTAAGAGTTGTGTTTTAAAAATCTGTTCATTAGTCACTTGTCATTGGTCATTAGTCATTAGTCAATTGTC
>JARGGF010001070.1 GCA_029210905.1 Bacteroidales bacterium
TGATTGGAGGCTACCAACAATTAAAGAACTGTATTCTTTGATTATTTTCAGTGGATTAGATCCCAGTGGTTTAGAAGGTGCAAACACCGCCTCACTTGTCCCTTTCATCGACACCGATTACTTTATATTTGAATATGGCGACGAAAGCATTGGTGAAAGGATAATTGACGCACAATATTTATCATCAACAAAATATGTTAACACAACAATGAATGGTGACGCTACAGTATTTGGGGTTAATTTTGCCGATGGCAGAATAAAAGGTTATCCATACGGCCCTATGCCGGGACAAAATATTGATAAAGAATTCTTTGTAATTTATGTAAGAGGCGGTAAAGAATACGGTATCAATAATTTTGTAGACAATAACAACGGAACCATTTCAGACATTGCAACCGGGCTTATGTGGGCTAAGGACGACAGCGGCGAAGGTATGAATTGGGAAGAAGCACTGACATGGGTACAACAAAAAAACAAGGAAAATTACCTTGGCTATAGCGACTGGTATTTACCAAATGTAAAAGAACTACAAAGCATTGTTGATTATAAGCGTTCACCTTCAACCACAAATTCTGCAGCCATTGATCCGCTATTTAATTGTAGTTCAATTATTGATGAAGGGGGCAACACAAATTACCCTTTCTATTGGAGCAGCACCACGCATGCAAACATGTTGAATGGAGCAAATGCCGCGTATGTTGCTTTCGGCGAGGCACTTGGCTTCATGCAGTTTCCCTTTTCCAGCACAGCGGAATTGTTAGATGTTCATGGTGCAGGTGCACAACGAAGTGATCCTAAAATTGGAGATCCCAACGATTGGCCCATGGGACATGGTCCACAAGGAGATGTGATTAGAATATACAACTATGTTCGTTGTGTTAGGCTAATCGAATAGTTTTAATAATTATTTCAGCGTAATTATATAATTTAGCATTCAAATGAAACATAATTTTAATAGCAAGTTAGTAGAAAACATTATTTATAGTCTCATTTGGATGCTGATTTTCCTGATGCCGGTTTTCTTTTCCGGTTTTGAATATAAAACGAATTGGAACCGCGTTTTTAGTGAATGGATAAGATTCATGCCTTTTTTAATTATCTTCTTGATAAACAACAGATTACTTGTTCCTAAATTGCTTTTTCAAAAGAGATATCAGAACTATCTAATCGCTACTATAATTACTGTAGTAATTATTTCTTTGCTGGCAAGCTCATACAGCCGGTTGTTAATTGATATCATCAACCGACCCATGAAACTAGAATTTCGTGGCTTTGAACAGGGTCCACCTCCGTCACTCAGAATCCCTCAACCCTGGCATATTGTGTTAATGAACAATATAATCATTTCGTTTTTAATTGCTGGTTTTAATACAGCTATTAAACTTTCTTTTCAATGGGCCAAAGATCAGCAAGACATCCGTGAATTAGAAAAAGAGCACCTGCAAACGGAGTTGAGCTTTTTAAAACATCAAATTAGTCCTCACTTTTTCATGAACACCCTTAACAACATTCATGCGCTAATTGATATTGAAAAAGAAAAAGCAAAAGATGCTGTTATCAGGTTGTCGAAGATGATGAGACATTTGCTTTATGATTCAGATCTTGGAAAAACCAGTTTAGAAAAGGAAATTGAGTTTATAAAATCTTATCTTGATTTGATGAAATTGAGATACAGCAATCACGTAAGAATATATACCAGTTTTCCTGAAAATACTAATGATTATAAAATTCCTCCCCTGCTTTTCACTTCTTTAATTGAAAACGCATTTAAGCATGGTGTTAGTTATCGAAATGATTCGTTTATTGAGCTATCCATAAAATTAGAAAATAATCAGTTAAATTTTGTTCTAATAAATAGCAAACATAAAAAAATGGAGATAAAAAATGAACCTGGTGGAATTGGTTTATTCAACTTGAAAAAGAGGTTAAATTTATTGTACCCAGGAGAATTTGAGTTAAAAATAGATGATAAATCTGATGAGTTTTGTGTAAATTTGGTGATACCGTTGATTTAAAGGTTCAATTTCACGCAAAAGGCGAAAATTTAAAGCTGAATTTAAAGAATATATTTATCTTGATATTAACAAAATTAATAGGTGCAGAGCACCAAAATATTTATAGTAAAAATGTTAAAGAAATCTAGAAGGTGCAGCGCACCG
>JARGGF010001071.1 GCA_029210905.1 Bacteroidales bacterium
GGGTATTTCAAGGGAATTTGCTTTGGCGATAATGGGTGTGTTTGTGGCCTCATTCGCAGGTACAACGCTCGACTCCGCAACAAGAATTCAACGCTATATCAGCACGGAATTATTTTCTTCGCTAAAGATCAAAGCCTTTGATAACATGTATGTTGCCACATTATTTGCTGTTTTAACTGCGGGCATCCTGGCTTTTTCAACCGGGGCAAATGGTGGTGGAGCACTAGCATTATGGCCATTGTTTGGAGCTGTAAATCAGACGCTTGCAGCATTAGCACTTATTGTTGTTACCCTTTATCTTAAATCTGAAGGTAAGTATTATTGGATTTTTGCAGGCATCCCGGCTATATTCATGTCAGTGATGACCCTTTGGGCCACAATCATAAACCAGATTACATTTTTTAATGACTCCAATTTTCTATTAGTTACAGTTAATTCAATAATTATTCTAATAGTATTAGTTATAATATATGAGGGAATCAAAAGATTCTTCAGCTATAAGAAGGTTAAATACGATCATGCAATTAATCATATATAGCTGTTTTTCTGCCATTTAACAAGCCTGGAATTAATTATCAGAAACAAAACATTTTTCATTTGTTAGATCCACTTTTTTTTATAATTTCGCACCCTCTTGCATATAGGTTATTTATGTAATGTTAAACCCAAAGAATGGATGTAATTATTATGGCAGGTATCATGCAAGAAATTATTACTTAGAACCTAATACTGTTTATTCTATCCAGGCTTTTAAAATTAATTTCTAATGAGAAAAACAATTCTTTTATTTCTTGCTATTGGTTTTTTACTGCCAATTCAAGCTCAAAAAGCTAAGTTAAGAAACATCAGTTTCAACTACATGCATTACCCGCTAAATCCTCTCAACATTAATGTAAAAAACTATGGTGTAAACGTTTCAAACACATCAACCAGGATTAAAATAGGTGGCGACAGAGAGCGGTCATATTTTGTTTTGGAAGGTTTTGAAAAAGTTAGTCCTGATCAGGCTGATATTATGCTAAATTTTGAATTATATGGTGTGCAGACTGCTGCAGATATCCTGTCCAAAGAAGAAACATCAAAAGTTGATGGCAAAGAAGTAAAGAAAACTAATTATTATCATGTAGTAACTTCAACTGCTTCAGCGAAATTTGCAATTGTTGATAAGGCCGGAAAAGTAATTTATTCAGAATTAATGCAGGGAAAAGACTATGAAAACCGTTCACAATCAAATCTTTTTGCAACAAAAGCTGAAGCGCAGGCGGATTATAATAAAAATAAGGATGGTATCATAAACAGCAGTGATAATTCAGCCCTTGATAATATTTTAAGTGCTATTAAAAATTATATTAACAACCATTATGGCTATTATAAAACCACTAGCGCAGCAACGATTGCTACTGGTAAAGGTAAAAAAATGGATTACACTGATCTGGATCAGGCTTTTGAAAAATTTCAGGAAGCAGCCAACAATTATAACGCAGGAAATCAGGAAGAATATAACAGACTTGCTATGGAATGTATTGAAGTTTGGAATAAAGTACTTGAAGAATATAACCCAAATGATAAAAAAGCCAGAATTTCGAAAAAAAATGCAGACAGTTTCTACTATAACATTGCAAATGCCTATCTGTATATGAATGAATTTGATACAGCAATTGAATACATCAATAAAGGCCTGGCAATTGATAACAGCATCTTTATTAAAGCTATGATTGGCGATATTAAAGACAGACAAAATCGTTTTGCAAAAAATCAGGAAAGAGAACAAGGAAAAATATAGAATACGAGAAAATATTGAAAAAGAGGCTGTTTTTATCAGACAGCCTTTTTTTATGATCTCAAATTTTAATGGCTAAAAAAGATACTAAAATCCACCAGATTTAACTGAAAAAGCGTTTATGCCTTCAGGATTAATTCCAAACAAAGCTCAAGACTATCAGACCAATGTGGAATTTCTAATCCAAATGCATTTTTAATTTTTGATTTATTCATGACACTAAAAGCGGGTCGCTTGGCAGGAAGCGGATATTCTTTGGTTTCAATTGGTTTTATCGGGCATTCAATAGATGCCTGTTTCATAATCTCCCTGGCAAAATCATACCATGAGCAAACACCTTCGTTGGAATAGTGATAAACTCCCGTTTTAAATG
>JARGGF010001072.1 GCA_029210905.1 Bacteroidales bacterium
AAAATTTGTTTGTGTTTCTGATTCAACCGGTCATGGAGTGCCAGCGGCAATGATATCAATTCTTGCTTATATGGAGCTTAGTTGGATTGTAAATAAATCAAACATTACCAATCCCTTGCAGGTAGGAAATAACCTAAGGGCCGAATTGCTCAGCCACTTAGGGCAATCATCTGATACGTATGCTTCAAGTAACGGACTTGATGCAATTTTTTGTGAATTTGATGAGCAGAAGAACATATTAAATTTTGTAGGGGCCGGGCGGCCTATTGTCATTATCCGAAAAGGGCTTAACTACCTGATAATTAATGGGCAGAAAGTGAACTCAATCATGCATGCAAACGATTATTTCCTTTTTTATATTCGTGGCGATTTTATTACCCTGGATTTAGAATCTGTACTTGGCAATTTAAATAATCATGAGATTGAGTTACAAAAAGAAGATGTAATTTATATGTATTCTGATGGAATTACTGATCAGTTTGGCGGTGCTGAAGAAAAGAAATTCTCAAAAAAGAAATTGATGGAACTTCTTTTAGAAAGTCAAGGCAAATCACTAAAATCTCAGAAACTACTACTTTATAAAGAAATGGACAAATGGACCCATAATCACGAGCAAACTGATGACATTGTGATTATAGGTATCCAGGTTTAAATTATTTTATGCGTGCCAATTTCTTGAGCGATTCTATTTTCAGGATTCTAATTTTACGTCCGTTTAACTCAATATAATTATCTTGTTTAAACTCTGATAATAAACGGATTACAGACTCTGTGGCAGTACCTACCAGGTTAGCAAGTTCTTCACGGGTAAGGCTTACTTTTAAATAGCTTTGTTCATCTAAATCAAAAGTATCTTTTAAAAGCACCAATATCTCAGCCAATCGTTCTCTTACTGTTTTTTGTGCAATATCGATAATGAATTTATTTGCATCACCAAGCTCTTTAAGTGAAACTTTAAGAACCTCCATTGAAAACTCATTATTTCCCTTCACCAAATCAAAAAAAAGGTTTCCCGGAATAAAACAAAGTACAGCATCTTCAATTACTTTGGCGGTAGTACATGCCAATTCCTGACTTAATATTGAACGATAACCAATTATATCACCTTGTTGAGCAAAGCGTATGATCTTTTCACGGCCATCAATTCCGGTCTTAAAAACCTTTACAATGCCTTTATTAACACAATAAATGCCACTTATCCTATTACGTTCATGATATATAATATTTCCTCGTTTGTAATAGTTGCAACCTTTTTCAAAAGTTAAGATGTTAAGTTCGTCTTTTGTAAGGTGCCTAAAAATGGAATTAAATGCAAAACAATCGCCGCATGACGGAATATTTTCCAAATTTCTCATTGCCATATATCCAAAGCTCCGTATAAATAGTACTAAACTCTAATTTTGTGCAAGATACAATATAAAGTATATTTGTGAAAATATTTGGATATTTAATTATAATCCTTGTTGTTTATTAAGAACTTGTTGCTTCGTACTTTTCTCTGTTATTATTAAATACTGCCAGTGTATTTGAATTTTTAAAAGATTCTTATTTATATGGCTTTTGTAAAAAAATGACTTTTGTGATAAGGTTTGACAATTAGGAATTAAATTAAACTCTGGATTATAAGTTTTTAACCTGGATAATTCATTTTTATAATTAATGGTGTAAGCTTTTATCGAAGATAATTATTCGGGATAGGTTTTTAAAAGAATAGAAATAAAATTTTATTTATGAAAAGTTCAATAGATGCGAAATGGCTTGGCAAAATGGCCTTTGATGTGCAAGTAGGCAATCATAAAATAACCATAGATGCTTCGGAAGATGTAGGTGGCGAAAATAAAGGACCACGCCCAAAACCTCTAATGATGGTAGCTTTGGCTGGGTGCACTGGTATGGATGTAGTTTCAATTCTAAAAAAAATGAGGGTTGAATTTGATGATTTAAATATTCGTGTGGAAGGTGACCTTACCGAAGAACATCCAAAACACTTTGAAAAGATGAAAGTAATTTATGAGTTTACAGGAAAAGATCATGGACAAAATGAAAGAGGCGATGAAAACCAAAGACAAAGTGGCTTTGGAATCGCTAAGAGCCATTAAATCGGAATTGTTATTGATACAAACGAAAAGTTCCTCTTCGTCAGCATTGAC
>JARGGF010001073.1 GCA_029210905.1 Bacteroidales bacterium
CTCTCCCCTAGTTTGCCTGCATCACCATTTCCATGTGCTTTACCCACAGTATGCCCGCCTGCAGTTAATGCCACTGTTTCCTCATCGTTCATAGCCATTCGCTTGAACGTAAGTCGCACATCATGAGCAGTTTTTATTGGATCGGGTTTTCCATCCACTCCTTCGGGATTTACATAAATCAGTCCCATTTGAACAGCCGCTAATGGATTTTCAAGAGATTCACGATCAGATTCATTTGCATATCGGTTTTTAGTTTCTGCAAGCCACTGCTTCTCAGTTCCCCAATTAATATCCTTTTCTGGGTGCCAAATATCCTCACGCCCCCCGGCAAAACCAAATGTTTTAAGTCCCATAGACTCATAGGCCATATTTCCTGCTAATATGAATAAATCAGCCCATGAAATTTTATTGCCATACTTTTTCTTGATTGGCCATAATAACCTTCGGGCTTTATCAAGATTGGCATTATCAGGCCAGCTGTTTAATGGAGCAAAGCGTTGATTTCCGGTGTTGCTTCCACCGCGTCCGTCTGCAACCCGGTATGTTCCAGCCGAATGCCAGGCCATACGAATCATTAGGCCCCCATAGTGTCCCCAATCGGCTGGCCACCAATCCTGGCTTTCATTCATAAATTTCTTCAGGTCATTTTTTAATGCTTCTAAATCAAGCTTTTTAAACGCTTCCTTGTAACTGAAATCGTGTTCAAAAGGATTGGTTTTTGAGTCATGTTGGTGTAAAATATCTAAATTAAGAGCCTTTGGCCACCAGTCCATAACTGAGTTACTCGTCCGGGTATTTGCTCCGTGCATTACAGGGCATTTTCCTTGGTTTGAATTGTCCATTTTTTATGTTTTTAAGGATTAATAAATTTGTTATTTTTTGGTAAGGTTCATAGCCATATAGCTATTGATGTATGTTTGGAAAACAGAGAGGCGCTACTCCCTTGATCTTAAATTTAATCATTATCCAGTACCAAATTCTTAAGAAGTTTCAGGTTGGACATTATGCTTTAGTATACAAATTTAAGCACTCCGATTTGAAAATCCTAGTAGCCTGGAATATAATATTTAAAGGAATTGAGAGCACCAGGTTGTTAATTGAATCAAGCGTAGCAAAAATCCATTGGTTATTTGCTTTTCTTTATAGTCGTGTTTCAATTTCCATCCAAAGGTGAATCATTACTATATTTGCACAGGTTTTTCCAAAAATATTTTATTAAAATTACCCAAGCTGAATAATTGACTTCGTCAAGGGCTGTGCCGTTTATGAAATCTATCGCAAAATTAATTTTCTTTGTGTTCCGTTGTGATAAAACTTTGAGTAACATTGTGCTACTTTTTCTGGAGCACAATGTATCAGAAAGGATTCCACTAAGTTTCACCAAGTTTATGAACCTTTTGCTAAACGCAACAAACAAGTAAGGCTAAAGTTTCTAACAAATATTAGGCCCGATTTTCAGAAATAAAATCATTAAAAATTTCATAAAATTTGCTCGCTCTAATATTGCCATAACTAATCTTTTTTTCTGTATTATCTGTAAATACAGCAAAAATTTTATAAGCAGTAGATTTTTGATTGGTCTTTTTTGACAAAACAAGAGAAGTCCCGGTAGCATATTCTACACCT
The DNA here is from genome assembly GCA_029210905.1 of Bacteroidales bacterium. Classification (GTDB taxonomy): domain Bacteria; phylum Bacteroidota; class Bacteroidia; order Bacteroidales; family NBLH01; genus NBLH01. Next base: position 1,627 of record JARGGF010001073.1, read on the forward strand.
TCAGTTACCCCCGAAAGAGAATAGGAGGTAGAACTATTAGTATTAATTGTTTCTTCCCTAAAAGAGCTGAGCTTGTCCAAATTATCCAGAAAGACAGATTGTTTAGTATCTTTAGATAAAACCGTCTTTTTTCCTTGTTGGTATTTTAACTTCGTAATTTGAGTATGTTTCAAACATTTATTTTCATCAGGTAAAAACTCAATGTAGGTAGCAAATTCAGTCCGATAAACCAATGTTCTTTTGTTCCGATAGTAGGCAAATCCTGATATGAATATAAGAGCCAGAATAAAAACCAAAAGTCTATCTCCAAAATTATCTGAAAAATATGAAATAACGGAATAACCTTGGGTCTGGAAATAAGAGTAGTCAGTATACAAGTAATAAAACATATATAGGGCGGCCAAAAGAGCTAAAAATGAACTATAAAATTCTAATTTAAAATTTCGGCTGGTTGATCTGTTACTGAGTAGCTTCATAATCTGTGAATTTAATATTTTTTATTATCAAATTATTGAAATTG
>JARGGF010001074.1 GCA_029210905.1 Bacteroidales bacterium
GATACATCATTCATTCAAAAAATAAAATTTTATTTCAATTTAAATACAATTGGTACTGTGTACCAAACACTCACTTTTCGTCCTCCATTTTCGCCTGGCTTCCATTTTGGTAATATTCTAACCACACGCATGGCTTCATTATCTAATAAGGCGTCTACTCCTCTTGCTATTGACACCCGCTCAATGTTTCCAGAGGCATTTACACAAAATCTTACGTATACTTTGCCCTCAATCCCTGTTTCCTTTGCAATTTGCGGATAGACAACATGGTCGGCAATGAATTTTTTTAACCCAATTACACCGCCTGGAGGTTCCGGCATTTTATCAGCGATAAAAACAGGTGGTTCATCAATTTCAACAGTTTTTTTTATTTCAGGTTTTGGAGGAATTCTATCCCCTTCTTTTGCTTCTGCATCAATTGGGTCAAGATTTTCAACAACTTTAGTATTGTTTTCAATTAGATTAAGTGCATTAAATGCTTTTTTCGGCTCTGGCGGTATTATTTCTTTTTTATCTTCGGGCCTGGTGATTTGTATTGTTGTTTCGCCTCCAAGCATACCGTCCCAGCCTGTTAGTATCTTAACATTTTCAGTTTCAGTTGCATAGTTAAATGCAGCTAATACGAGTGCCATACTTGTTAGCAATCCAATAAGGAAAAAAATACTTCTTGACTTTTCAAGATTAGCTTTAGGATTCTTTTTTGCTTTCATCATGTCAAATTTTTAAAGATTAATACTAATTTGTATGGAAACACTAATCTTCATGACATTAATTATTAATTTTAAATACTATAGGTACTGTGTACCAGACACTTACTTTTCTTCCTCCATTTTCTCCAGGTTTCCATTTTGGTAAAATTTTAACCACGCGCATGGCTTCATTATCAATAATTGGATCTATGCCTCTTGCTATGGAAACTTTTTCTACCATTCCTTTTGAGTTTACACAAAACCGGACATAAACTTTACCTTCCAGATTTGTTTCTATTGCTTTAATAGGATACTTTACATGATCTGAAATAAATTTTATTAAGCCAATGTCGCCACCTGGAAATTCTGGCATTTTTTCTGCAATATCAATAATTATCTCTGGTTCTTCAATTTCTTTTGTAAAACCTATAGGTGTGAATACTATCTCCTCTTCTGCGTTTGTTTCGCTTGAAAAATCGATTTCCGGCCCATCTGCTTCACTGTCATTTGATACAAGCATTAATGCCGCTATTGTTTTTGGCAGAGGCGGAACAATTTTAACATCCTGCTTTTGCTCAGTATTTATTATTTCCTCCTGTTCAAAATCGTCTCCATACGAATTTGTGAAAACAATTGTGTCATTAGTGCTCGTTGAAAAGTTGAACGCATATAACACTATTGCCAATGCTACAACCAGTCCAATCTGGAAAAAAATGCCTCTTAATTTCTCAAGATTTGCTTTAGGATTCTTTTTTGCTTCCATAATGTCAATTTTTAAAAGATTAATAATAAAATGTCTGGAAACACTAATCTTTTTAATGACAATTTTTTAATCAGAATAGTCCAATTCCTCCTTTTTTTTTTAATTTATTTTAAATACAATAGGTACTGTGTACCAAACGCTTACATTTCTTCCATTTTGTGAACCTGGTTTCCACGAAGGGAAAGACCTTACTACCCGTAATGCTTCTTTATCAAGTAGTGGATGTATTGATCTTATCACCGATTCCCGTTCCACATTTCCTTTACTGTTAACAATAAACCTAACAAAAACTTTTCCTTGTATATCGTTTTCTATAGCCGCTATTGGATAAGAAATATTTTTTGAAATGTAATGTTGAAGACCCTTTTTCCCCCCGGGAAATTCAGGCATCGATTGTGCCATGAATAAAACTGGGACTTCTTCATTTTCAGGTAATTGCTCTAAAATTGAATAAACCGTATTATCTTTTGGATCAATTTCGGGAGATGGAAACTCAAAATTTTCAGTGGCTTCCTGATCATCCGGAATTAATTGAATTTTACTGAAATGTTTGGGCATTGGGGGTCTTATTTCCGCTTTCCTCTGAATGGGAACAAGGTCGGTCACCATTTCTATATTGTCTATTCTATAGGCAATACTTTCATTTTCAACAGGTGTACTCCATTCAAATGCTACTAAAA
>JARGGF010001075.1 GCA_029210905.1 Bacteroidales bacterium
CATTTCACCCTCAATTGGTTTTGCAAGTGCCTACTTGTATGTTGACAACGAGGAAGTTTATACAGGTGTTGGATTTGGAGTTAATATATCCGGGGCTTTGGCATATGATATTTCCAAGCGGTGGATTGGATCTGTCAGTTCAGGGTACCTTTCGTCGAAACAGAAATATAAGGAAGGTGGTTATGGTAAAGCCAGTGATGTAAATATTCAACTCGGTTTGGCTTACAAGTTTGGCAAAAGAAGTTTATAATAAACTGATTTTAAATTTGAAAATGTATTTTGTTTATTACCAATACATGCGAACATAGTCAAGAAAAAGTTTTCTTTCGCCTTGCTATCTGCCAGAAAAATTCATTCTCAATGCCAACTGTGCAAGTGAAAAATCGGGTACAAAAAAAAGAGGTCGAAAATGACCTCCTTTTTTTTGTGGCTCCCTGATTGCCGCATTTTGCCGCAAATTTTTAAACAGAAAGCTATATTTTTATGCTATAAATACTACTTTTTAGTTTACCGATGGTGTAATCACAAATTTGCGAAATTCAACCGGCCCGTGATCACCCTGAATCATAAATGGTCCGGGTTCTCCTTCTTTGCTGTCAAGCGAACCACCAGTTATTCCGGGAATAGGCCGATTTGAAATAACTTCGATTCCATTAAGAACAACAGTAACATGGCGTCCAACAAGCGTTACTTCATAAGTCTGCCATTCTCCTGGTTTATTGGCCGCATAAACCGATGGTGCAATAAAACCGTAGATACCACCTAAACTTACGAGATCTGTTCTTCCTTTTGAATCTTCAATCTGGAGTTCATATCGGCCACGCAAATAAATTCCACTATTACTTCCTGCCGGGTACCTGAATTCTACACTCATTTTGAAATCGTTAAATTTTTGGTTGGTAACCAGATTACCTCCCGATGCGGTGTTCACCATTACTCCATCTATCATCTGAAATTTGTTGTTCTCCGGAATAATCCATCGATCCATATTGTCGGTAAGTAAATTAATAGGATTACCCCAAACCGGCGGTTCTTTTCTTTCAAGCGATGGAGCCCGAACTCCTGTCCATTCCAATTTATTACCATCGAGCATTTGATAACCCGAAAGCTTATCGTCCTTTAAAGTAAATTCAAAATACAGATCTTCTATATTCATCCATTGGGGAGGAATAGTGAAATGGTATTTATCCTCGCTGGCAGAATATTTCACTTCTGCAATTGGCCTTGCACTCCCTTCGTATCCAACATAATATCCAACAAGAGTAGAAAAACCCGACAATTTGACTTCAAGCCATCCGGGAAAACCTGCAGATGCCATTAATCCATGCCTGAAAAGTCCGAGATTCTCTATCTGATCAGCATTCATATTTATGGTAAGATCCCACTTGCCAATCAATGGCGAGTCACTTTCAACGCGTTGTGCCTGCGCAGTAGAAAAACCCATTGCAGCAAAAACAAATAATAATAAGGTATTTTTTAACTTTCTCATGATAAAATTTTATTTAATTAGTTATAAGTTAATTGACAATTCTGTCTTTACGAATATACAAATCTACTTAAAAAACAGAATTTGAATAAATACCACACTAAATTTCTCAACTTTCAGGGCAAAAAATTGTGCATAAAAAAAGGTCAACTAAAAATGATTGTCCTTTTTTGCTCCCCCTAACAGTTGGAAGTTGCAACCTAATTTGTTAGAGTAAGGCTTGTAATTCTATACATCTTGATAAACAAATTTTTCCTGACTTGTCCCCCCTTTTAATAATCAAAAGAATAGATGCTGTAATTCAGGTGATTAGCTTTGAAAAATACTAAATTTGTCGCACTAAGGCGATTTTTATGTTGCATATCAGGGTGGTAAAAACAGCATCCAAATCACAGGCAATCCAGGTTGTTTATTACAGAAACCGAAAACGTATCGTGTATAAGCATATTGGTTCTGGTAAAACTGATGAAGAAACAGCAAAATTAAAGTTGGTTCATTCCCTTCGGATGATATTCTCCAAAAACACAAATAAAGGCGTGGCTTATACCAAACTGGCAAAGTGGTTCAATGACGTTACTGAATCCGGGTTTAAATCTTTTAATACAATATCGGCTACATTCTATTCGCATTATCCTGAAATATTA
>JARGGF010001076.1 GCA_029210905.1 Bacteroidales bacterium
TTACTTAATAAATTATTTTACATGTTAACACTGGGGTCAACAAAAATATTTAGATAGAATTGCAAATTTTTATTAATTTGTGCTATCGATATGTCATTAATTTGAGCGCAAAAATACAAAATAATATTATTTAACTTATAACTAAATTTTATATTATAGTCTATCCTGCTTATTAGCAGAAAAAATAAGAGAGAAAAACAATCTGGTACTTCAATTATTATATGTATGGATGCATTTGAAAATAAATTATAATCACTAAAAAAAGAATAAATGAAACCTCTAGTTAGTATTATTATGGGAAGCACTTCTGATTTGCCAATTATGGAAGAAGCTGCAAAAATTTTAAACCAGTTTAAAATACCTTTTGAAATAAATGCTTTGTCGGCCCACCGAACGCCACAGCAGGCCGTCGATTTTTCAAAAAATGCCTTGAGCAGGGGTGTTAAGGTGATAATAGCAGGGGCTGGCGGAGCGGCACATCTGCCAGGTGTAATTTCAGCTTTAAGCCCATTGCCAGTTATTGGTGTACCTATCAAGGCCTCAATTTCATTGGACGGATGGGATTCCATTTTATCTATTTTGCAGATGCCTCCTGGTATTCCTGTTGCAACTGTTGGATTAAACGGAGCCCAAAATGCAGGTATTTTGGCGGCTCAAATTTTAGCGGTAGGAGATAACCAAATTCTTGAAACTGTTAAAGCCTTTAAAGCTGGCCTTGAGAAAAAAATTGTAGCTGCAAACGAAGAACTTTCAAAAATAAAATATGAATTTAAAGTAAACTAATTAAATCTGCGGCTATTAAATTATTAATTTATGTTAGGCCTTAATGTTACAAGATTCATAAAATCAGTATTTTATATTCTTAAATGCGATTGAGGCTTAACATACAATATTTGCTTTTAAAATCTTTTATTTTCGTTTACATGGCAATTAATACAGATTATCCAGATGAGAATCCAAATATTGGCATTAATCGTAAGCTTTTCCATTAATTTAAACCTCATTCATTCTCAATCACCTATAAATCAAATAGGAGGGAGGGCAATTGGGGTAGCCGGAACATCGCTTACCTATAAGGATGTATGGGCTCAATATCATAATCAGGCAGGACTTGCATACTTAAAAGGCATGAATCTTGGAATTGGTTTTCAGAATGCATTTTTTGTTAAAGAACTGAGTACAAAGTCAGTAGTATTTAATCTCCCCTTAAAAACTGGCGTTTTTGGCTTAAATTATTATTATTTCGGATATCCCAAATTTAATGAAAATAAAGTAGGTCTGGCTTTTGCAAAAGCATTGGGCAAAAGAATAGCTGTTGGCATACAATTAGATTATTTTTATACTCATATTGATGGCGAATATGGTCAAAATGGAATTGCTGCCGGGGAATTAGGTATTTTGGCAGAACCAATTAAGGATTTATTTTTTGGAGTGCACCTGTTTAACATTTGGAACGCTAAGCGTTCAGTTTATGAAGAAGAATACCTGCCCACAATATTCAAAATTGGAGCTTCCTACAGGTTATATCAAATTGCATTATTAAGTGTGGAAGTCGAAAAAGATCTTGAATTGGCTCCAATCTTTAAAACAGGACTGGAATTTTTAGTAATTGATAATCTTTATTTTAGAGCCGGTGTTTCAAGCAATCCAAATATTTTTTCCTTTGGTCTGGGATATACTTACAAACCACTTGAAATAAATATTGCTTTTTCTAAACATCCGGTACTTGATTATTCCCCGGGTATATCGATAGTATATTCTTTCAGGGAAAGATTATGATCAATCCATCAGTACTATATAAGCATTCCAGAGTTACGGTTTTTTTTCTCCTGATTTTAGGTTTAAACCAATCTATTAATATTTATTCCCAAAATACTGAAATAGAAGATATTATTGAAGAACTTTCAAGTAGATCTGAAAATGAGGAGACCGATTATTCCATGTTTGTTGAGGATTTATCTAACTATTTGATTACTCCTTTAAATTTAAATGAAGCAACAGTAGAAGAACTTGAAAGACTGCATTTTTTATCAGAATTTCAGATAGAGAATTTATTGAACTATATAGCTTCAAAAGGAGAAATGGTGACGATTTATGAACTTCAACTTGTAGATGGCT
>JARGGF010001077.1 GCA_029210905.1 Bacteroidales bacterium
TAAAGTTTGCTCTGTATGCCATGGTCTGTTATAGGTAAACAGAACGATGGGTGCCAATTCTTTATCAGTTTCTTCAGTCATTATTAAGGAGTAGTGTTAATAACCTGTCTGCAAGAATGGAGTTGTAATATTTATGGTTGGCTTTGATGAAGCGATACTTATACTTTTCAACTACATCCCGAATAAACGAATCAGGAGGAGTGAAACCACGTTTTTGAGCATCTAATATATAACCAGGTACTATTCCTTGCAAGATTTCCTTTAAAAAATATTTAGGTTGTCCTTTGCGGTACTTTATTTCAGTAGGTAGACCAGATACAAATTCAACCAACTTATAATCAAGCAATGGGGATCTGATTTCTAAGGAATTCCCCATGCCTAGTCTATCTGATAAATAAAGATAAGCCATGGTCATTATATTGTCGAAACTAAATTCGTACACCAAATCAAGTTCCTTTCCTAATTCGCAGTTTCCAAATGCTTTATACAAATTAAGCCGGGAGAATTCAAATTTATCACTATTATATTCAAGAACTGCATTTTTGCTAAATCTCACATAATCATCATATTGCCAGGAACCAATTGAACTATCTGTAATTTTCATAGGATAGCCGGCATGTAAAATGTATTTCCAATTTTTGAACAGGAATTTAAGAAATGTCTTTTTCTTTTTTACAGAATTCCAGGGAAACAAAGCCTGGTGATAGCGTGTGATACTCAACGATTCGCCTAGTTTGTTCCAGTAAGGGTAACCATAAAATAACTCATCGCCGCCCATGCCGCCGAGTAATACTTTAAACCCAAGGCTTTTTACCTTTTTATAGAGTGCCCATTGCGCTATTGCCGCACTATCAGTAATTGGTTCGTCAATATATTGTGTGAATTCTTCAAAAGAATTATTAAAATCGTTCTCTCCTAATTCAACTTCGTGATAAATGAAACCTTTTTCTTTTGCAAATTGTTTGGCTACTGAACGTTCATCACAATCATGCTGTCCTTTGTAGCCTGCGGTAATTGTGTGAACTTCTCTGCCTGTTTCTTTTGCAAGGGCAGCAATTGCGCTTGAATCAATTCCTCCACTCAACATAATGGCTATTGGCACATCGCTCCGTAAATGGATATCAACAGATTCCTTCATTAATCGCAAAGTCTCAGATTTTGCCTGTTCATAGGAGCCTGTATAGGTTGGTTTTGTACTTCTTTTCCAGTATTTATGTTTATACAAGCCAGTTTCGTTCACCAAAATATATTGGCCGGGTTCTATTCTCTTAACCTGCTCAATAAATGTATCCTTTTTTGACAATGGAGAGGTATACCTGATTGGAGCGGCTAATTGATATAAATTAATCTGAGGAGTACTTACGTAATATTTTAGTAATGTTTTAAGTTCCGTACAAAAAACCGTGCCACCAGGAATTTCTGAATAATACAAGGTTTTTTCACCAATTCGATCTCTTGCTGCAAATAGCTGTTTCTTTTTGCTATCCCACAAGCAAAATGCAAATTGGCCCCTTAAATATTGCAAACATTTTTCACCGTATTCCTCATATAAATGTAGAATGGTTTCGCTGTCGCTATCTGAATAAAATTTACGCCCTTTATGAGTTAATTCAGCTTTTAATTCAATATAATTGTAAATTTCGCCATTGCAAATTAAAACCAAAGACTTGTCTTCGTTAAACAAGGGTTGATGCCCTTTTTGCAAACCAATGATGGACAAACGTGTTTGTGCCATTCCACATTGCTCATCGAACCATAAACCACTATCATCCGGTCCACGGTACTCCATTTCCTTGCTCATTAAAGGTAGTTTCCTTTTGTCTTCGGCTGAAATGTTGGTATATCTGTATATGGCTGAAATTCCGCACATAATTTTATTAAGATTTGATTCTTTGTTTTTGTATCAGGTCATCTATTATCTGATGGATAGCATCAGAATTCTTTTTTGATGAAAAATTGTCAATGGCATATTTTTGAGCATAGGATCCGCATTTTTCAAGCTGATCTGGATTTTCTATGAAAAATGAAATTTTATTAGCTAAATCCACTGCATTGCCTAACTCGTATAGCTGACCATTTTTCCCAGATTCAATAAGTTCCGG
>JARGGF010001078.1 GCA_029210905.1 Bacteroidales bacterium
TAGCTTGCAAATAGAAGTTTAAGAGTAAGAAAGTAAGTATAGAAACATCTATTTAATATAATGAGACTAAATCAATGTTGAGTACCAGGTATAAATGCCTAAATTTTATACTAAATAATTTCATGTTATTTTTGTTTTCATGGGCTGCAATCTCACAAACTGATAGCATGTCTATCAATGAATCAACAAAAAAAGTACTACTGGTTCATTCCTATCATAAAGGCTATAAATGGACCGATGATATTTCCTTAGGAATTGAAGCTGGTCTGCCACCAAATGCTGCCTTATATACCGAGTTTCTTGATAGTAAAAGAATATCTCCCGAAGATGATTATTTTAAACTATTACTTCAATTGTTCAAATACAAAACAGATATTCATAAGTACGATTTGATCATTTGCTCAGATAATAATGCTTTTGATTTTATCCAAAATTACTGCAATTTGTTAAATTATCATCCACCCGTTGTCTTTTGTGGGTTGAATGAATTAGAAGAAGGAGAAATCGCTAATGATGAGAATATTACAGGTGTAAATGAAAGTGCCGATTTAATTAAAGGCTTTGAATTAATACACCAAATACATCCACTTAAAACAAAACTAATTTTTATTACCGATAATACTCCTTCTGGACAAAGACTTACCTATCAATTGAAAAAAATACTGGCTGATAGTATTGTTCCTTTTTATAGCGTTGCGCTTATTAACAATATTGCGATGCCTGATTTACTAAAAATGTTAAATGGGTTAGGCCAAAATGCGGTCGTTTATTATACTTTTTTTATGCGCGACTCATTAAATCATTTTTATGAATATAATAAAAGTTCAAAGATGATTTGCGATGCCAGTCCTGTACCAGTTTATGGCGGATGGGACTTTAACATGGGTTCCGGTTTGCTGGGGGGCTATTTGGTTAGCGGGTATCAGCAAGGGTTTAAAGCTGCCGAGCTGGCAGGGTTAATTTTATCCGGGACACCTGTAAATCAAATTCCTATTATTATGGATAGCCCAAACCAATATATCTTTGATTATGAAATAGCTAAAAAGTTCAATATAGATATAGCTAAACTTGAGCAATATGGTCAGGTAATTAACAGACCTTATTCGGCTTTTGAACAGTATAAAGAATGGATTTATGGAGTGTTAGGAATCTTATTTTTACTGATTATTATAGTTATATTGCTAACAATTAATGCTTTGATAAGAAGGCGCTCTGCAAAAAAAATTGGACAGGCTAAAGAGATACTGGAAACAACACTTAACTCAATAGGTGATGGTGTAATTGCAACTGATGTAAATGGAGTAATTACAAATATGAACCTTGTGGCAGTGCAATTAACCGGATGGGCAGAGCAGGATGCCATTTCTGAACCACTTGAAAATGTATTTAAAATCTTGCATTCAGTAAGCCGTGAACCAATTAAATATCCGATTAGTGGAATTATTTCTTCCAGAAAAATTAATGAAATAGTTCACCCTACTGTTTTAATTTCAAAAAATGGACGTGAATTCCAGGTAGCTACAAAGGTATCGCCAATTATTCATCATGATAATAGTATTTTTGGCATAGTGATAGTTTTTAGAGATGTATCTGAAGAATACAGGATGACAAAAGCTTTAAAAGCATCGGAAAAAAAGTTTCGGAATTACATACAAGCCTCTTCAATAGCTATTTTTATATTAAACAAAAGCTTAAAACTTACTTATGCCAATCCGGCTGCCGTAAATCTTACTGGTTACTCCATTGACGAATTAATTAAAATTAAACCCTCCAGGTTACTAGACAAACAGGGACTTAATAAATTATTAAAACTTTTTAAGCCGACAGAAAATAATGAGCAGATTAAAGATCTTGAAATAAAAATTGGGCAAAAAGGAGGGAACCAAATTTTTATCCTTCTGGATGCTGTTAAGCTTAATAATGACGATCACATACTCTATTGCAGGGATGTTGACGAATTAAAAAATATACAGGCCCATCTGGCGGCTAAAAACCAGGACTATAAACTATTAACTGAAGAATTGCAATATAAAATTGCCGATTTAAAACTACTTAACAGCCAACTTGCTGAAGCCAAGGAACGTGCAGAGGAAAG
>JARGGF010001079.1 GCA_029210905.1 Bacteroidales bacterium
TATTTTTATTTCTTTTTTAGAACCAGTCTCTTTTTCTCAAAAGGTATTGGATATGCACTCAGCCAAACTTCAGGTGTCTTTATTTTCAGAATATCCCCAAGGCCAAAAACGTATACTGTAAATTCAGTATGAATCAAATCGTCAGTAACTTTAAAATAATAGGTATAATTACCGTTTTGTGGGCACCAAACGTGTTCCCAATTATTAAATGGGAAGGCCGGACTTCTGTCGAAGGCGCCTATTAGTGTATCATTTGCCTTGATTACTGCAAATGCCCCATCTTCGCCATAATCTCCTTCGATAGCTACTGAAAGCGTACTGTTTTTTATCCATTCATTAATTTTGAAACTACCTTTCCATGCTTTTTGAACTTTACCAATAGGTTTATCGGGGAAAAGATTAGATAATTTGGATGCTGATATATCAACCAGTTGATTTTTGTAACTTGCTTTTATTTCAGAAATATTATTAGGCGAAGGGTTTAGTTTGACGTATTTTATTGATTGGCCTGTTTTGTTTTGAATAGTAATGGAGTTATTGTTTACTATAACATTTGCCTTTGCCCAATTTAACAGATCTGACGAAATCAGCGCCTCTTTTGCCTTATATTCGCTTTCTGTACCTTCGAGTTTAAGCTCGTCAAATTGTATGCATTCAGGCAACTTTATTCTTAAAACACCGGCAATGATCCCACAATAATTACGCACCTTAAAAAATGTGGTTGAATCATTATCCAGGGCAAATTTATCCCAGGCTCCAATATCCAAAAAGACCTTATCATTAAAAAAAGCATCCCGCGCCTCTTTTACGGCAGCAATTTTTGTATTGCCAGATCGGATTAACGAGCGGACTTCCAGACAATTGTTGTCTGCAGAAAAATACACGTTTTCAATAAAGTTTGAAATGTTTGAAGGAACATCACAAGCCTTGAGTGGCCCCATATATCTGTGATAACTATTAATTAATGACTTTTCACCAAATTGAATTGTGGTGCTTTTATTATCAATAATTTCACTTACATCTTTACCTTCGATAAAAGCTTTTTTGAATTGATGGTTTTCCCCGGCTAAACTTATTTCATTAGTCTCACCAGGCATTCCTAACAAATCAATTTGCCATTCCTTTCCTGCATCATTACAAAAACTGTATTTGCTCCCTTTTATTCCGAATTCTGAAAGTTCGGAGCTTATTTTTAAAAGGCAGGTTCTAAAAGGAAGTACTTCTACCTGAACCTGATCCCCGTAATTAAATTCGCCAATAATCTTTTCAAAGGGATGATATTGCCTCACTTCAAACTTTTCGGCTGATCTAATTCCGATGGATTTGTTAATATTAACATTGAACTTTTTTGATTTCCATGTTAGATTTCTTAAAGTTAATAATCTGGTATTATTATCGCCTCTTGAAACTGCATTTTCACCATACTTATCCTCGGGTAATTTCGTTGCATTAACTAAAATGGAATTATATTTACGATGAAGGTTAAAAATCCTTGCAAGCTTAGCAAACTCATTATCATTAAGCAGCCACGGATTTCCATATATTTCAGGTGCCAAAATTAAATTACGGTTAAAAGCCTGTAAAATCAAATCATCTTCCCAATAATCAAGATAAGAGGACAAACAAACGCCATGATCTTCTGTTAGTCTCTTTAAATCAGGGGGTAAACCTCTATCTAGGGTATAACGGTGATGCGGTGCAGGGTGTTCGTTTCTGTATGATACATCAATATAGGTTTCAGCACCTTCCCAAAGAAAAGTAGTGGTATATTGTTGAGCAGCCTCACTTAATGTGATTCTATGATTTAACACAATTAAGGCTGGGTTATTTGCGTAACACTTTTGCATAGCCTCAATAAAATACTTTTCGTTTTCGGGCTTTAAGTCAGAACAGCATTTGTCCATTTTAAGGAGTGCAACTCCATAGTCTTTTGTAAGCCTGTTAAGCATTTCAATTCTATTCACAGCTGAGGAATCGGTTGTACCATATCCGTCCGGACCTATCCACAAACCAATTTTGCAACCAAACGAATTGGCCAGTTTTACAATGCTATCCAATCCGTTTGGATATTTTTCCTTAAACCATT
>JARGGF010000107.1 GCA_029210905.1 Bacteroidales bacterium
TGAACTTCACAGGTTAAACGACACCAGCCTGGTATGGACTTTCAGTACAGCACTAGTACCTGAGAAAATACCTAAACCTAAATACTGGACTATTTTAGGCAGCGGAAAAATGGATATTGCCCAGGTTTGGGTGGATCAATGGGTAAAAGGGGGAGAAAACAGTTTAAGTACGCTATTTATTATTAACTTCCAGGCCAATTATAAGAAAAAGAAAATTCGTTGGGACAATGATTTTGAATACCGATATGGTTTCCTAAGAACAGGCGATGCACCACTCCGAAAAAATGAAGATAAATTTAAAGTTAATAGTGTTTTTAACTATTACGCTGTAAAAAAATGGTACTATAGTTTCACCAACACACTTCAAAGCCAGTTTTTTAAAGGTTATAAGTATGAAAGCGATACAAGTTATGTGGTCTCGGATAGGGCAGCGCCTTTATATTATACGGCCGCTCTAGGAATGAACTATTTTCCTTTAAAACAATTGTCGGTTTTTTTTTCTCCGTTTACCAACAAGCTGACTTATGTGCGTGATACAGTTTTAGTTGATCAAACATCATATGGCGTGCCACACGGAAAAAAAATGAAAAATGAACCGGGAGCCATTATCAAGTCAATTTTGAATTGGGACATTACCCATAACATCAACCTGTTAAGCAAACTTGACTTATTTACCAGATATGATGATTTAGAAAAATATAATCTGGATTGGGAGGTCACGCTTACCTTTAAATTCAATAATTTTGTAAACGCCACATTTAACACACATTTGCTCTACGATCCTGATGTAAGCATTGAAGATAAAAATGGCAATATGATTAACCCTTTTCAATTTAAAGAGGTGCTGAGTATTGGGCTTTTCTATAAAATATAATTTGTGTTCATCCAAAAAGTCCACTAACTGCATTACGCCTGAATTATAAAACCGTCTTCCGCCAGCTAGCATACTCCTGTGTTTACATGCTTCGCAAGCCTTGTTATAAAAAATTAGCTTCGCAGAGAACGCTTGCACTAAGTTCTGAATTATTATGTAAATGGTTTTTATTTTCGAAACTACATTATTATCAGTTAAAACAAATTGATAAATATCATTGGTCGACCGTTATTTTTTTTTAAGTTTGTGTTCTAAATTTAAAATTGATTACATGAAAAAACTTACGATTTTATTGATTTTAGGCATAATGGTTTCGTTGCCATTGAAAGCGCAAGTTACCCCTTTTAAATTTGAAATCGGTGGCCTTTATGGATTACCCACAGATAATGCTTATAAAGGAGGCGTTGGATTTTATGCCCATCCTAGTTATTATTTAAACGACAACCTTAATCTGGGGATTAAAGCAGAAGGTGTTATTTTAGGTGGAGCAGATGATTTGGGTACCAATGTAACGATATCTGCCATAGCATCATACATGGTTACTTCAAATTATTATTTTGGAGTAAGCAAAGTCAGGCCATATTTCGGATTGGGAGCTGGTTTATTTTCATTGGGTTCTGTTTCAATGGATGATGGTTCGGGCAACACTGCGAATTTTGAGTATGGTGACAAATTTGGTGCGGAGGCAAAAGCAGGACTGGATTTAGGACATTTTACACTGAATGTAGCCTACAATATGATATTTGGAATTGATTCTCATTTAGCTAAAAAAGATTACCTTACCGTTGGTATCGGCGTTTTCTTTGGCGGTGGCGTTAAAGGAAAAGGAGGTAGTAAAAGTAAGTATATAACTATTGATGAAGATGAAGATATTTAATCCATTTTATTGATATACAGCTACTTATTCTTATTTAAAAAAATTAAAATTGCACTCTCTGAAATCTTTTAAAGGATGAACGGGGTGCATTTTTTTATTTTATCCCTCTAATAGAAAAATTTTTGATTACAATATCTTAAAAGATCTTCCTGCAAATCATTGATATAGCGATCAGTGGTATCGTACTTATGGTTGCCTTATTTTTTGGATCGTCTAATTTAACCACCAGTTTCATCTCCGGTAATTATACGGAATACAACATATTGATATTTCAATTACCTGTATCACTTTCCTCCGCTATCAAAATGCTGTTATCAATTTCGCTTACAAAGTGCAACAACTTTTCAATTTCTTTTCCTGGATCAGGCCACCATGATTTGGACCAGATTCGGTAAAAATGCAAACCTTGTGATTCCAATATCTTTTTGCGGTGCAAATCGTGCGAATACGCCTGGTCTGTATTGTGCCAGTTGGCACCATCGCACTCTATAGCAATCAGGGGCTTTTGATTTTCATCAAGTAACACAAAATCAATTAAATAACCTCCTAATTTGTATTGGATTACAAAGCGATCAGCCTTAATAAAACAAGTCAGGTAATCGTAAACTTCTTTTTCAAATGCAGAGGCAACCGCTTGCTGGGTATTTTCATATTTTTCTTCCTCACAGCCCTGTTGTATTATTTTTAATATACTTTGTCGTTGTTCTTCATTATCATACTCAACAGCCCTGCAATAATCAAGATAGGCATACAAAATTGCTTTTCCTTTGTTCCCACTGCTTATGATTTCATCCTGATAGCCTGATCCAAAATATTCTTCAGGAATAGATGTAAAGACATACAACTGCTTTTTAGCCCTCGTAATAATAACATTAAGCAATTTATAACCTTTGGCAGTGTTGATTGGTCCAAAATTCTGGCGGAATTTACCCTCTGCGTTTTTACCGAATGTAGTAGAAATCATTATGATATCGCGCTCATCACCCTGGATATTTTCAAGATTTTTCACAAACCACTCTACTTCATTTCCTATCAGGTTCATTTTCGCCCTGAATTCTTCATCTTTAATACATTCATCGTTGATTAAATCTTTTAAAAGATTCCGTTGTTGCATATTAAAAGTTGCAATACCGAGACTTGGATAACTACCATCTTTATTTACAGGATAATTTCCTTTTAAATAATCAATAATGCGCATGGCCTCATCAAGGTTGGTATTATCATTTCTGTAAAGCCCGTTAACATTAAAATATCGGATGGGTTTGTAAGTGTTTTTTTCAGGCATTGGTATCAGGCGCCCGCCATAAAAAGCTATGTTTGAAAAATCGATTAAATAGGGATGTTTTGATCGGTAATGGTAATCAAGAAATGAGATATTGATTTTATTTGGGTTCATGCTGTTGCCGAAATCCAAAAGTGATTCACTTTCAGCAAGATAAAGCGGGTTTGTTTTATCAAAATTCGATTTTGGAGCCTCGTCCTCTTCCACTTCATCCTCAATTTCAAGCGAAATATCACTTGCAAAATAGTTTGATGGTGGCATTTGATGCTTATCGCCCGAAATTACTTTAATTTTGCCACGAACCAGGGCAGGATAGGTATCTTCAAGTCTTAGCTGACTTGCCTCATCAAACAGCACAATCTCGAACAAATGTTGCTGCAACGGCAAAATGGAGCTACAAACAACAGGGTTCACCAAAACAACCGGAAAAACATCGGTAAACAGCTCAAACTCATCGTGCAAAATAGAGCGCAAAGTATTCTTTCGTGAATATTGAGAATTTTTTCGGTAATTAAAAAGCCACTTGATATTGCTTTGTTCATTAAACAACTGGATGGACTGGTATGATTTTTCTTCCCAAAGCTTCAGAATTTTATGCCTATGCAGCGCTTTTAGCTCATCCTGCAGTTCTCCAATCCGGTCGAGGCTTTTTGCGTTAAAATTATATTGTTCAGTATCGCCAGTCCTGGATTCAATAAACAAATTCAGGTAGTTCAGCCTAAAGACATCCTTCCATTCTTTAGGACCAGAGTAATCACTAAGTTTAGAAATGCATTCATAACCAAGCGAATCGAGAGCATCATAGAAAAATCGCCAATCATAGTATTCTTTAAACCATTTTTTACTTTCAATGCATAGTTTTAAATCCTGAATTAAATCATCAACATCATTTTTAATAGGATGAAATCCTTTGATTATCTGCAATAAATTAATATTGGTATTGTTCATTGCATTTTCTGATATTGTTCTGTTAATCTCATCAAATTCTTTTTTAAAAACCTCCTGGAAAAATTTGATAGCTTTATGTTTACCTGAAAAAACACTTTTAAGAATTCCTGAGGATTTAAAATTAATTTCAGTATTTCTTAACTCATCAGGAATCTTCTCATGCGCAAGAGCAACCACGTTAAGCCCCTCTTCAATATCAGATAATTGTTTAATATGAGTTTCAATATTATCGTACAATGATTGAAATTCCATAATCTTTGCACTTAGTGTATTGATATTCAGTAATTTTGTAGTAGAAAAGTGAATGTAGGTTTTCTGTAATTCATCAGCCAGATTTTTCCAATAATTTAGCAATGCCTCAATGTTAAAGCTAAAATCTTCTATGCTTTCCGGGTTATAAATCTCCAGCAAATTTTTGTTTAGCTTTTCAATTTTTGTTTCTGAAATATCAAAATAAGAAGTTTCAATGTTTTCCAGGAATTCAATTTCGGAATTTATTCGGTCAAACAACTGATTTTCAATAGGAATAGAATATTGTTCGGTAAAGTTATCTTTTGACAACAGATTGTAGACGAAGGCTGGTTCTGGAATTTCTTCGTACAAATCAGCAGCTTGTTCAATTTGATTGATTAAATTATTATATTCTTCGTCCTGGTATTCAAAATCAAGGTCTTGCAATAAACGATCGTTTTTCTCAATGGTCTTTTTTAAATTGAGGTATTCCGATATCATTTCCTGCACATTGTAGCCTCTGAACAAAGTTTTAAGCAGATTGTGGTGACGTTTGTTAAAATCAAGCACCAAATCATGATATTTTTGGAGCTTGGTATCATAATCATTTTCATTAAATCCACGGTTTTCCGGTCTCTCAGTTTCTGACAGAGTTCTTACAGTATCGATTATCTGCTTTCTGTCCCGGTTTACATCATCAATAATGGCAATTAATTTATCCAGCCCTAATTTTTTTAAATTATTAAAAATAACATCCAAAGCTGTCTTTTTTTCACAAACCACCAGTATTTTTTTCCCATTTTCAAGACTATTGGTAATAATGGCTGTCAAACTCTGACTTTTACCGGTTCCGGGAGGCCCCTGAATAACTTTATATTCCTTCTGATCTATGGTATTTATGATTTCCTCCTGGCTCGGATCTGTGGGCACTGAAGTATTCTTTGAGGTAAGGAACGATTCAAGCTGAATTTCTTCAAATCCATAATTTTCAAAATGTTCTGCTAAATTATCTGAATCCTTAATAATACTTTGCTTTTGTGTTTTGAACAGGCCAAATATACCCGACCACAAAATCCAGGGTTTATCTTCAGTTTTACTTTCAATTTCCTCTTTATCCGGACAAGCTTCAACAATGGCTTTATCAATTTCAGCTTTTGCATTAAACTTTGATAAAATGCTATTGACAATTTCAAGTAATTCACGTTCGTCTATCAGGTTGTCTTCCAGAAAGTTACCTGAAAGATCATTTAGAGTAATATTCTCATCATTCGCTATATGCGAAATTAATACTTCATTAATATAAATTGGAGATTCTTCAATTTGATCAATAATCCACTCATTTTGTTTTACATCTGAGCGCTTAATATCAAGACTCCAGATCAGAACCGGGGCTTTAATAACTTTGTTTGGTTCTTTTTTACTGCGTTTAATTAGCAAGGGGTACCCAAAACTGAAAGTTTTAATTCCATGCTCCAGATAGCTGTCTTCGTCCTGGTTTACAATAGAATTTAGCTTCCTTGCTATCAAATCGTACTTTTTCTTTATATTTTCATTAAGTCCTTTGAATGGTACATTATCGAAATTAATTTTATATTGGAATTTTGCTTTAATCAGAAGGTTATTGAACAAAAAATCATCGGAAAGTTTTCCATTCTTTGATTCAAACAACTGCTCATCTGCATCATGCCCACTTATAATATCAAGTTTGATTAAGTCCAGACGAGTAGCCAGTCGACCTGGCAAGGCATTTAGATGAATAGAATTAAGGTTTCCGGTCTTCAGCTTATTGCTTAAATAGGAGATAAACTTTTTGTTCATACTGATTTCATATATATAATAACCAATCTGCTTTAATTGGAAGATCTTTGATTTTCAAACAGGTAAAGTTAATTTTTTGTGGAAAATTGTCAAAAAAAATAAACAAATATTTAATCTTATCAATTATAAAACAGATTTAATGCGTTTCAGCTTATTTACAAATGATTCCCACTTAGTAATTTGGGGATTAGAAAGCAAGCTGAAATCCCCTCCCCGTTTCAGGTATTTAGTAGTAAAAAAGTTTGAACTTATTCCCCATTTTTTAAGGAATATTTTTTTACCATTATTTATTCTTATTCTATTGGTAGATTTGGAGCCAAAATGATATACTCTGCTCTTTCCCAAGCCTTTAAAATGGCGAACTCCTATCTGCCAGAGTTTCATAGATAGATCGGGATCGGAATAGAAACCAGGTGAAAATTCAATGCTCATCCCTCCTACTAAGTCCCAGAGTGCCAAAGGAACAATATTTGGAGGCCAGGTGCTTCCATTCCAATCTGCTTTAATATATGTGTTAAACTCACAAAGGAGCTTTTCTTCTTTAAAATCGGAAACAGATCTCCCATAGTTGGCAACAATCACACATGGATTCCCTGTGTTGTCTGGCTCAATCATGGTGCCTGAAAGCATAAAATTTTGATGTCCAATCTTTTCAATTTCGTTGTGAAATTCCAGATCCCAATCAGGTAAAAAGTACATGTCGTCGTTGGCATAAACTATATAATTGGTTTTAATCAGGGAGCGGGCACTGTTTAAACCATAACAAATACCAATGTTTTTGTGACTATGTACGTAATCAATATCTTGCTGTGAATCAACCCATTCCGATGTGCCATCTTTGCCTTCATTTACAATAACAATAATCTGATGACGAAAATAAGAGTTTTTTTTTATACTTCCGATACATAATTTCAAAAATTCCATATTGTTCCACGTAGGGATTAAGATGGTATATTTAAAATCGGCGCCTGTAGTTCTTTTCTTTGTTGTAAATTTTTCAAGCATAATTCTTTAATGCTGTTTAGATTCGTGATGTTAAAAAAATACCTAAAAGTATCTTTTAATGGCAAATTGACAAAATGAATTTCCAAGACCTCAAAATAATTCTTTATAACAATGAATATCAAAATTTTAGCGCCTAATGGTGAAATATTTAACTTCATTACTATTCAAAGTATAAGCATATGCAAAATTGCATTAATTTTCATTATATTTGCTATAGCTACCTAAAAAAGTATTATGGAAAATTTTGAAGATAAACTTAACAGGCATATTGACAAAGTGCTTGAAATACAACAAAATAGAGAATCAAAACCGCTTACCCTTGATGAATTAAAAGAAGTAGATTTAAGTCTTGGAATGACTGAAGAAGAATGGGAAGCGCTGCTGAAAAGAGCAGATGAAAATGCAGCTTTGGCACAATCCCATATGAGCTATGGAAATTATGCTGAAGCCTACAAAACAGCGGATCAGGCAATTGCTATAAATCCCTATCAGGAAACTGCACTTATTGTGCTGGCAAATGCATCAATTGGAATTTATGAAAACGATGACAAAGAAGAGTACCTGGAAAAAGCAAAACTATATGCCAATGAGTTGTTGAAAATAAATCCAAATGAGCGGCAGGCCATTGAAATCTTATCAAAAGTTGGAAAATATCAAAAATCTGAAATCAAAGAAAAAAAGAATTTTTTAAGATATATTTTAATTGGAGTTGGAGTGATTGCTGTTGTTGCTTTGTTTTTTGTATTAAAACCAACCGCTAAACCTGCAGAAAACACTGCACTTAAATTCGAATTAATTGAAGCTGAAGAAAATGCTAACGCTGCCTGGGCACAGGTAGAAAATGTAATTTCAAGAAGGGATCAAATGCTACCTCAAATACTTGAACTTGCCCCGGGAACCAACAGCGAGGCTGGTTCTATTTCATCTGATATTGAGGCACTTAGCCGGCAGATAGTGCAATCTGTGGATGCTAACGAAAAAGTAGCATTACAAGGCGAAATGCAGGATAAAATTAAAGACTTGATTTCACTGCTTAATAAAAGTGAAACTGATGAAAAAGTAAAACTCATCCTTGTCCAGATTGAAGGCTCGTACAATAGAATTGCCGTTGAAGGAAAAAGATATAATGAAACTGTAAAAATCTATAATATTTTGGTCAAAAAACATGGCGGCGAATTTCCTGATTTCAAAGAAAAAGCTTACTTTAAAGGAAGGTAGAGAATTTTAGACGAACACGTATATAGCAAGGGGCGACAGAAAACTAACTTATATGCTGGAAGGAATCGCAGACAGCAGTTGCAGTCTCCTTTCCTTATTTTAATGTTTTCTTATAATTTTTCAACGTTCTTTAATTTTAGATAAATTCGATTTTATTGGATACAAGTTTTACAAGCTGGTTAACAATCCGGTATTTTATATTTTTTTAAAACCTATGCTAATAAATTACTAATCAATACAATAATTATGAAAAGAATTGTTCTGTTTTTCGTTCCTTTTCTTTTTGCAGGCCTTCATTTGAGCGCACAATGGACAGTTAATACAGTACCAAATCCAATGTCTCAGAATAAAACATTTGTCTCAAATCCTGATAAAATTTTAAGTGCTGAGCAAGCAAACCTTTTGGATTCCATTGTTAAAGGAATTGAACGCCAAACTAGTGCGGAAATAGCCATAGTAATGCTTCAATCAATTGGAAATGAAGTGCCTAAAACATTTGCAACTTCTCTTTTTAATTTGTGGGGTGTTGGTAAAAAAGAAAGTGATAATGGTTTATTGGTTTTGTTTGTGATGGATCAGCGGCGCTTAGAGTTTGAAGCCGGCTACGGTATGGAAATAGCTCTCACAGACGCTATGTGTTATCAAATTCAGCAAGATAATATGGTGCCCCGGTTTAAAGAAGGAGACTATGGTAAGGGAATGATTGACGGCATGCTTGCTGTTGCAACTGTTTTAACAAATATGCAATTTGAAATTAGTGAAACCGGCAATTCAATATCAACTTCTTCATTATCAAAAGAATATTCCACTACAAACTCGAATTCGTCAAGTTCAACTTCTGATGATTATTATAATTACAATAATGATTATAACAATGATTACAGTTACGACTATTATGCTGATTATGAGAGCCCTCTGGGAATATATTTTAGGATCGTTTTGTTTGCTATGCTTTTATACCTGCTTCTTTATATTATCACCATTTTTCAAAAAGATTATTTTAAGCGTTATCAAACCTTGCGGATATTTAAACTTTATATTTGGTTCATCCTCTTTCCTATTCCTTTTGTGTTAATTTACATTTACACAAAACGCTTGTTGGAAAACTGGAGGAATACCCCAAGAATAAGCCCTAAAACGGGCAAAAGAATGCGGAAACTTAATGAAGAACAAGATGATAAATACTTAAAGTCTGG
>JARGGF010001080.1 GCA_029210905.1 Bacteroidales bacterium
ATAATCTTCATTAAAATTATATCTGTTAGATTTTTTTGCGGCTTGCTTAAGATCCACCCAATAATATTCGTAAACCAGTTTTCTGGAATCAACTTCTTTTCTACGATAAAACCTCTCATGCACAGGAAGGAAAATGTCTTTCATGGCATCCTGATATTCTTCATCCTCGCTATTCCATTCGATTTCCTTTTCCCAATTCAGGAAGCAAGATTCAGCGTCATCATGATCGTAACCATCATAGGTTCTTTCTTCATTAATTTCAGCTTTATAGCCTTCGACATCATTTTTAACCAACATCCTTCGTATAATTGAGTCACGCACCCAATAAACAAATTGTCGGTATTCATTATTTGTGATTTCTGTTATATCCATCCAAAACGGATCAACAGAAACTGTTTTTGCCTGGGCAGTGATTGCAAATGCAATATCCTCATCATTTGGTCCCATGGTGTATGAACCCATAGGAATGTAGGTCATCCCGTACGGTTCTGGTTCATAAAATTCTTTTCTGTCCGGTACACCAACTAATTCACCGTTTGGTCCCTTGCTTTTGCAGCTTACAAAAGCCGAAATCACTACAATTAAATAGATAATCTTCTTCATAATGTCAAACCTTATATTCATTGCCAATGCTGTTTAATACTCTTTTATTATAAAAACCTAACACTTCTATATTTTTGAGGAGCCTTACTAAATTCAAAATTAAAACAATATCCTATCATCACTTCGTGACTTCCTGTATTTGTATTAATAAATTTCGACAAGTTAAGTCCGTATGCATATCCAATTTTTATACCATTAAATAATTCTATACCGATATTTATGTCAAAAACATCATTTGTGCTATAAGTAACGCCACCCCACAATTTTTTATTGTATAAAGTATTTAAATTTATTGTAAATTGTGGTGAAGCCCCGTCGTACTTGACTAACAGGTTGGGCATAAGCTCCCAGGGACTGCTCCCAACACCTAATTTATATCCTGACATAATAAAATAATGTCGTTTTAAAATACTTAATTCTCCTGATTCTGTGCTTGGTAATTTAAATTTTGGCTGAGCCAAATGGCTTACAGATAAACCAATGTACAAATTATCAAGTGTGTACACTGCTCCTATAGACATATCAAAAATGAGGCTTTGGTCTTTGGCATTTGGAACAACTGGATCTACAGAGGCATCAGGAAAAGTAAATCCCCCCTCATAGGCCCTGTTATAGATTCCCAGATTTGCACCAAAACTAATTGTTCCTGTGCTCAAATCATGAATATAAGAATATGCCAAATTTCCGGAAAAACTTTTTTCCAGACCAAGTCTATCATCCATCAGACTAATACCAATACCGCTATTTATTCCAAAAATATTTATGGGCGAATTAATAGTAAAAACAGTAGTTTGCGGAGCTCCTTCCAAGCCTACCCACTGCTGCCTGTTGATTACATTTGCACATATTTCTCCTTGAAGGCCTGCAAAGGCTGGATTTTGATACACTTTGTTAAAAAACAAATGACTAAAAACAGGATCTTGCTGGCCACTGGCATACAACAGGCTTAAAAGGAAAAACTGTATTAGAATAAGCCTTTTTATCATTCTGTTTAATATATTCGTTAAACCAAGCAAAGTAAGTAATTTTTTTTATTAATACAAACACACTAAAGTATGCTTTGAGCTATTTTAATATTACCAATATATGTGCCATAATTTAAAACTTTCCATTGACATTTTAATAATATACCGCTTTTATATATACGTAAAAAATGCAAAAATGTTTCTTGTAAAATTAATTTTAACATAAACTGAAAGTAGCATCAGCTTCCAAATTAAATAAGGTACAAGAATGAAAAGTACTGATAATAAAAAACATGCCACTTATTATAAAAAATAAGTAATACAATCATTAAAATTATAATAATTTTCACAGCAAATATAATATTTTCCACTAATGGAAAATTTATTAACAAAAAAATAATTTTAAAAAGAACAGACGGGAACCTTTATTTCTTTTTACCCAAATTGAGCGATTATTCGTTAACACTCATGAGAAAAGTTCTGCTCAATCGATTAAGTAAATGTAAGCG
>JARGGF010001081.1 GCA_029210905.1 Bacteroidales bacterium
GTTCATATTGAAAAAGAAGCTGTTCTTGGCGCTAATGTAGTAATTACAGGGTCTACAAAAATTATTGATGTTTCGGGTGGCGAACCTAAGGAATACAAAGGCAAGGTGCCAGCCCGTTCGGTTGTGATCCCTGGTACCATTACAAAAAAATTCCCTGCCGGTGAATATAATGTGCCTGCCGCATTGATAATCGGTCAAAGAAAACCTTCTACCAACCTTAAAACTTCCTTAAACGATGCTTTAAGGGAATATAATGTTGCTGTTTAACATATTTTTGATAAGCCACCGACAGAATTAACAGGGTTGGTGGCAACAGTATTTTTTAAATTATTACAAATATGCAAAAAACCAAGTTTCTGGTTATCCAAACTGCATTTATAGGCGATGCCATCCTGGCTACTTCCATTTTAGAGAAATTGCATCAACATTATCCACAATCAGGCATTGATTTCCTTGTCAGGAAAGGAAATGAGGCTTTATTTAAGGAGCACCCTTTTATAAATCATTTGTATGTTTGGGACAAGAAGGGTGAAAAATATACAAACCTATACAGTATTTTAAGGCAGGTTAGGAAAGTTAACTATGATTATGTTGTAAATTTACAACGATTTGCTACAACAGGGCTGTTTGCAGCACTTTCAAAAGGAAAAGAAAAAATCGGGTTTAAGAAAAATCCATTTTCGCTGTTTTTTGATAAAAAAATTGTGCACGAAATTGGCGATGGAAGCCACGAAATTGAGCGCAACCAGCTTCTGATAGAACATTTAACAGATATCGACTTTGTCAGGCCACAGCTTTATCCTTCAAAACAGGATTTTGATTCCGTCACTAACTATAAAACAGAAACTTATATAACCATTTCTCCTGCTTCGGTATGGTTCACTAAACAATTTCCGAAAGAAAAATGGATAGAATATCTTAATTTCCTGGATAAATCCATTAAAGTATATTTGCTGGGCGGACCAGGAGATGAGGGCCTTTGCAACGAAATTAAAAATGAAACTACGCATCCAAAAATCAATGTGCTTGCCGGAAAATTGAGTTTTTTAGAGTCTGCTGCTATAATGAAAGATGCTGCCATGAATTTCACCAACGATTCTGCGCCTTTACACATCGCTTCATCGATGAATGCTCCGGTTACTGCTATTTTCTGTTCTACCGTGCCTGACTTTGGTTTTGGCCCTCTTTCATCAAACTCAAGAATTGCAGCTACCCGCAAAAAACTCGATTGCAGGCCCTGTGGTTTACATGGGAAAAAAGCATGCCCGCTGGATCATTTTAAATGTGCAAAAACCATTGATATTAAGACACTTAAATCAGATTTTAATTAATATAATTTTGGAAACAGAAATAAAAAATGCACTGGAAGTTTTATGGAATGGAGGCATTATTCTCTATCCTACCGATACCATTTGGGGAATTGGTTGCGATGCAACAAATGAAGCCGCTGTAAAACGTATTTATGAAATAAAAGAACGTGTTGACAGCAAAAGTATGCTGGTACTCATTGATGATGCTGGCAGGATTCCGTCATATGTTGATGAAATGCCAGAGATAGCCTGGGATTTGATTGAGTTAGCTGACAAACCTCTGACTATCATTTATCCGGGTGCTAAAAATCTGGCAAAAAACCTTATTGCCGAAGATAAAACCATTGGGATTAGAGTAAGTTCAGAAATATTTACCAAAAAGTTAATTCAACGATTTAAAAAACCGATTGTTTCATCATCAGCTAATATTTCAGGTAAAAAAAGCCCTGCAAATTTTTCAGAGATTGAAGAGATAATCAAGAGTAAAGTAGATTATGTGGTGAATTATCGGCAAGATGAAAAAAAGAAATTTGAACCATCAGGGATTATTCAACTAGGTGTTTCGGGTGAGGTTAAAATCATCCGGGAGTGAGTGTTAAGAAATTGGAAATAAATGTTGTTTGGTTAACAAATAGGTCTTTCTTCTTTATGGTCATTAGACATTGGTCATTGGTTATTGGTCATTGGTTGTTGGTTATTGGTCATTGGTTGTTGGTTATTGGTTATTGGTTATTAAATGACTGGCTACTTTGATAAAATAGGG
>JARGGF010001082.1 GCA_029210905.1 Bacteroidales bacterium
ATAACTTCCAGCATATTGTTAAATCCATCATATAAAATGCCGATTTCGTCATTCGATTTTTTCTGAATGCGCATGCTGTAGTCTCTGGTTTCTGAGATTTCTTCAGTTAAATTTGTTAAAGCAATTATTGGCCTCGAAATTATTTTTTGGAAAGAGCTTGCCATTAAGGTAATTATGATGGCCACTAAAGCAATAATAATTAGCATCCAAAATATAAATTCATTTACATTTTCATTAAGTTCCACCAGGGAAACTCTTAGAAATATTGAACCAATCTGTTCATTATAAGAACTATATATCGGCTCATAGATTTGAAGTTCATCTGAAATAAACTTATATGACGACTTTGGGATTATTAATTTACTATTAACTGCTTGTTTGTTATTGTAGGATGCAAAAAATTTACCTTCAGCATTATATAATTCAGCGCTAATTATGTAGGGTATAGTTTTTAGGTTTTCCAGATTTTGTACAGCCGATTTTGTATCATCAAAGAGCAAAGCAAATTCAGAATATTCTGCCATAAGTTTGGCTATAAGAGAACTTTGGTTAACCAAATCCTTTTTCATATTGTTGATATTGAAAAAAGTAAATATTGAAAAACCAATAATAATAGCCACCAGGCTTACACTTATGATTATGAGAGTTATCTTTGTTTTAATGGAAAGCTTCTGCAGAAAGTTCATATGGTAGCACTATTTTATCACCCTGTGAGCATTTGAAAGTAGTTTAGAACTAATATAGATATTAGATTCTTTAGAGGACACTAGATTAATATCGAATTTTAAAAACAAGTCCTCAATAAACATGTTTACCATCACACCTCTCTCAGTAAACCCTTTTGTATCGCCAATAGTGAGTATTGGCTTATTCTTAACAAAATCCAGTATTTTGGTAAGGTTGTATTTTTCTGAAGATGAAATAAATAAGATATCCGAAGATTCTATTTCGAGGGTATTATTTATTTTTCTGATAACAATATCTTTATTTTTTACAGTATATTTTTGTGAAGCTATTGCAGATAACAACAGGCCATTAAAAGGATCGTCGCCATAAATAGAAATAATAAAGTTTTTTTTAGGATTGTTATTTTCTTTTCCTTCAGGCCATTCAACAAAATTGGCTACCCGAAGTAAAAAAACACTTTTAAGGGTGTATTCGTTGGCGGTTTGTGAATTTATTTTCGGGACCCCAAAAAATAAAAGACTACAGCATAGAACAATCAACATTGTTTGATACCGGATTCCTCTATTCTGGTCTTGCTTTTTCATTTATAAGCTGCAATGAAGAAAATTCATAGTTATTGCTTTTATTGAGTAATAAACAAATATAATGTTTTCAAATTACAAATTGTCAAATTCTTATATTTATTGTTTGGCTTATAGGCCTAAGTGCTATAAAATCAATATTATATTTTTATATATTGCTGGAATACTGGATAATATGGTTTATACATTATAAACTTTGAAAAAATAAAAGTTTTTGATTAGCACTCATTAACCTGGATTATTCGGGTTATGGAATTAGAATATGAATTGATTCGGGAATGATGCTGATTTTTACATTAGAATTAAATAGAATAGGATCTCCGTCGATATGGGCTTTTAATTCTTTTTGATTTACAATTTCAATTTCCCTGGCTTTGCTCACTTCATAATATTTACTTTTTAATAAGCCCTTGGAATACAATAGGAAAGCAATAAAAATTGACCTCCATTTCGGAAATTGTTTTAAAACACATATGTCAATAAGTCCATCATTTATTTCGGCCAAAGGAGCAATGTGTGCGTTGTTCCCAAATTGAGATGAATTGGCAAAACTTATCAAAAATGCCTGTTTATCAATCATTTGCCCATCAACTTTCAATAAGTATTTTTCGGGTTGGTATTTTGAATATTCCTTTAAGATTAGTTTTACATAGCTTTGCAGTCCTCTTTTTCCAAAATTGGCAAACAGGTGAGCTATGTGAGCGTCGAATCCTAGTCCTGCCATGTTTACAAAATATTCGTCATTTATTTTTATGGCATCCATTTTAAAAATATGCTGACAATTTATAATTTTAATGGCTT
>JARGGF010001083.1 GCA_029210905.1 Bacteroidales bacterium
GTGATTAGAAGACCCAGAAAACAAATATTGAATGATTTGAATTAATTTCTTAAATATATCTTAAGTTAATGGCATTACAGACGGGGGGGGTTGAGTTTAAAAAAATCAATCAAATTAAAGAACATCAAGTTTTTTACAACTAAAATGTTACGAATTTAAAATGTATAAAATGAAAAGAAATTACGGAATCGTAATATTAGTATTAGCCATATTCTTTGTTATTTCATTTTTAACAAACATTATGGGAGCCCTTTTACCACTGATTAAAGAAAGTTTTAAGGTTGGACTGGCAATGGCATCTTTACTGCCGCTATTTTTCTTTATTGCATATGGTGTAATGTCAATTCCTGCAGGAATATTGGTGGATGCATACAAAGAAAAGAAAATGATGGTGTTTTCGTTTGCACTTGCTTCATTAGGTGCCCTATTGTTTGCATTGTATCCCAGGTACGAAATTGCGTTAATCTCATTATTTATGATGGGGGCAGGAATGGCTATTTTACAGGTTGCCATCAATCCTTTACTGCGTGAAGCAGGTGGAGAAGAACATTTTGCCTTCTTTTCGGTAATGGGCCAACTTTTCTTTGGTAGTGCATCGTTTGTAAGTCCCTGGGTATCTTCTGACTTAGTAGAGCGGCTTGGAAACTTTAGCCAATCGAGCGGTGCTTTGGTAAAGATGCTTCACTCACTTGTGCCACCAGATTTAACATGGACAGCCATTTATTGGGTAATTGCCATTGTATCAATATTTATGACATTACTAATTCTATCAATAAGGCTACCAAAAGTTAACTTAAAGGATGATGAACGTGTTGATGGAATAAAAGCAACAGTCACTTTGTTTAAAAACAAAACAGTCATTCTGTTTTTTATTGGAATATTTGCCTACGTAGGTACGGAGCAGGGATTAAACAACTGGATGTCGGAATTTCTGAAAACTTACCATGGACTGGATCCAATGGTTGAAGGTAAAAGTGCTGTTTCATTTTTCTGGGGATTACTCACATTGGGTTGCTTTTTAGGACTTTTCCTCTTGAAATTTATGGACAGTCGTTTAGTTCTTAAAATTTTCAGTGTAGGAGCTATCATCAGCCTTATATTTGCACTGGCAGGCCCTGCGAAAATCTCCATGCTCGCTTTTCCTCTCGCTGGTTTTTTTCTTTCCGTAATGTGGTCAGTCATATTTTCACTCGCTCTTAATTCTATTGATAAACAACATGGAACCTTTGCCGGTATTTTATGCACAGGAATTGCCGGTGGTGCCATTGTCCCGTTTATTATCGGAGTACTGGGCGATGCCTGGGGATTACGTTTTGGAATGATGTTCCTTTTCATTACCTTAGGATATATTTTAAGTGTTGGATTTTGGGCAAAACCTTTAGTAAATAACAAAACAATCAATCTGAGAAAAAAAGAAGTACAATGACAATATCAGAAAACGACAAGCTAATAGGCATAGATTTAGGTGGAACAAAAATAAATGCCGGTCGAATTGAAAATGGAAAAATAGTTAAAAAAAAGTACAGTTATATTCCTTCCGATTCAGAAAATGAATGGGATGTTATTAATGTAATTATCAGCACTATAAAAGAACTTTTGGTTGATGGAATCAATGGAATTGGAATTGGAATACCCAGTATTATCGATAAAGAAAAAGGCATAATTTATAATGTCCAGAATATTAAATCGTGGAAAAAAGTTCATTTAAAAGATATACTTGAAAAAGAATTTCAGATACCAGTGTATCTTGATAATGATGCTAACTGTTTTGCACTAGGTGAATATCGTTTTGGAGGCGGTAAAAAATGCAACAGCATAGTTGGCCTGACTATCGGAACCGGAATGGGTGCTGGTATTATAAATAATGGATATTTACTGAAAGATGCCAATGGCGGCGCTGGCGAATTTGGTTTAATCCCTTATCTTGATGCGAGTTATGAAAGTTATTGTAGTGGCCAGTTTTTTAGGGATAATTATGGCTTAAGCGGTGAGGATCTTGCTGAAAAAGCAAAAAATGGTGATGTTGCAGCCAAAGAAGCATTTAAACTCTTTGGCAATCACCTGGG
>JARGGF010001084.1 GCA_029210905.1 Bacteroidales bacterium
TGTGGATAAACCTTTAGAGGTACCTACCCAAATTTTATTGTTTATTTCTTTAATGCACCAAATAGTATTATTACTTAATGATTTTTCATTGTTTGTATGAAAATACTGAGTAAATGTATTTTTTTCAGGATTAAATTTATTTAGTCCATTATAGGTTCCGGTCCAGATATTGCCATCTGAGTCTTCTTCAATTGATAAAATATCACTATTGCTTATTGATTTTGCGTGGTTGGGATTGTTTCTATAAACTTTAAAGCGGTTTCCATCATATGTATTTAGCCCGTCCCTTGTTGCAAACCACATCTGGCCTAAGCGATCCTGATGAATTTTTATCACTGAACTTTGCGACAGGCCCTCTTTTACGGTTAAGTTCCTGAATCGATATTCAGAAGTTTGGGTAAAGCCAGTTAACTTAAACAAAAGAAGGAATGGAATAATAAAAGCTGCTTGTTTCATTTTTCGAAAAAGTTAGGATGCATAGCTTTTTGTTTATATAATCGATGCCTTGAAAAAAATTTCTTTACTACATATTAAATTGACACAAATTAAAGAATATTTATAATTTTTTATACCAACTGGCAATTTTTTAAGTTAATTTTTTAGACGTTTCTTTAATTGAAAATCATACAATGATGGTATTGACTTAACCGGCTGATTAATAAATTCAAGGTAAGCTGCAGGACCATATGCTACATTAAATTGATGATTTCCGAATACTGCAATCACTCTTGCAAACGGGCCATCATTCATTCCATTCAACAAGAAAGGGCCTGGATATTGTAATTGATTCATTACTAATACATTAATGTTCCAAAAAGTGGTATAAGCCCCATGCGATGGTTTCCAGTAGCCAGCTCCTCCACCTGCAAACAATGGATAGGTTTTATCATCTTTTATTTCCAGGTGCACAGTTATATTATCAAATAAGTTTTGGTGGTTAGCCCCTGAATGCTGGTCCAAGATTGGATTTACAAATACTTCGCAGTTTTGATACACATTTTTAGTAGAAAAAGTATTAAAGCTTAAAGGATGAACTGCCTCATTGTAAACTTTTAAATTAGTAACCAAAACATTATGAACACCTGCCATTGCTACTGTGTAATGAGCTAGTTGATTGCCTTTAGTAACTATATCTTTAATGGTGATATTGGCAATTTCTTCCGTTAAAATTCCGCTATTTGCATTGTTGATAACAATATCTTTTACCCAGCTATTAAATAGCCTGGTTAAAAAAATGGCGTTATAACCTTGTTCAATGTGATGGGCAACCCTTGGAGCTTCTGGAAAAGTAAATCTTAAATGTTCAATGCCCACCTCTGTTAAATGTTTCCATTCAACCAGCTGAGCCTGATATTCAGGCTTGATTTCTATTGTTAAGGGCGTTTTTACTGTTATTTTATTTCCTGTTATTTTTACTATCTCAACTTGTTGGCGTACAATGGGTAACGAGGGGAATTTCCAATGATGCGAACCTATTTTTATTTTGGTTCCCTTGTAAAGTTCATTAATTATTTCACCTTTTTCACCATCTTTATTAAAAAGCTCTAATAGAACAACATCATCAACTTTTAGATTATTTATTTCTGATGCAGTAAATGTATGTCCACCCCGTTGGCCTGAACTAACTTTTGCTAATACTTTTTCGGGGGTATCATAATCACCTAAATAAGATTTCACCCTTTCGCCAGGTACCTGTGTCCATATCATTCCACCAGACCACGAATATTGTGAAAAAGGGAGGTCTATATTGTTTTCTTTTTCGCGCTGCCTTTTGTCAAATTTTACTAAATAGTCTCTTAATTCTTTTAATACCGGAGGGTCAGGCAAATACATCATAGGTCGGGGGCAAAAAATCTCTGTACCACCCTGGCCTACACCTGCTCCTCTGAGAATGAAATTGCTCCTTTCAATATAAAGAATGTCGCTTAAAATCAATTTTCCAGGAGGCAATTGCAGGACAATTTTGCCAGGCATTGATTTGGTGGCTGCTAAGGCTTGCAGAAGTGCTTTTGAATCGTCTAAACCATCATCAGGAATTACCCCATAATCAGTTGCTGATATAAT
>JARGGF010001085.1 GCA_029210905.1 Bacteroidales bacterium
AACCATAAATGAATAACAAGAGTCAGATTATTAGTTAATTATGAGTCTGGTTGGCTCTTGTTTAAAATTACGTGTTATTTTTTAGTATATTTTGATGTATTTGTGTCTAAGGAGCTGTGAAGAATTAACATGTTCATTTTAGTGGTTTCATTGAAAACACGAAGGTAGCACAGCTTTCCAAGCTGTGGTTAAAACACAGCTTGGAAAGCTGTGCTACATAACAGTCCTGTAAACAACTATGTTATTGGGTTCCAATTACTTCGTGGCTATAAAAATAAGCCACCAATCCTCAAAACCACTAAAGATCACCAAATTAATAAACAACGCAAAACTAAACTAGAGTTATTTGATTCTTGTCATTTTTCTGATTCAATCCAATTAATATTCGCTTTGATTAAGCCTTTGTAAACGCTGTTCCGTAGGCCTAAAAATCAGGTTAAAAATCACACCAAGTAACAATAATCCTGCAAAAACTGTGGCCAGAATAAACCCAACTTTTGCATTTTTAGCGAAAGCATCGCTAAGGGCACCCATTGCTAATGGACCTAGTGCAGCGCCCGCTGCGGTAAAAAATAGTATTACACCTGCTACCCCTCCATGCTGATTTTTGGGAAAACAGCTAATACCCTTTGAGTTGATTGTCGGGTATAAGACAGACATAA
Organism: Bacteroidales bacterium; assembly: GCA_029210905.1. GTDB lineage: Bacteria > Bacteroidota > Bacteroidia > Bacteroidales > NBLH01 > NBLH01. Next base: position 663 of record JARGGF010001085.1, read on the forward strand.
ATAATCCTGACAATGGTAGCAGAATTACAGCAAACTCAGGGCCTCCTATTATGCTGATAATAAAACAAATAAATATAGCAGAAGTGAAAAAAGTAAGTGCAGTTTCCCAGTTAAAACGGCTCATTATCCAGGCTCCTAAAAAACGGCCACCTGCCCTTAAAATAAAGAATATTGAAAGTGAATAAGTTGCTATAAAAATAAATTCCCCATTGTATTTTAAAAGCAAAGTTGGCATCCACACATAAATGGCTGACTCAACAGCCACATATAAAAAAGCCGCCATTGAAAAACCCATGGCATATGGATCTTTCATCATTTTAAGTGTCCGTTTAAGGTTGATTGGCTCTTCAGTTGATTTTTTTGTTTGAGGATATTTTACAACCAATGCAATAATTATCAGCACAACACACAATGTTGCTGCTACAACATAGAGCCATTTCCACTCAACACCTTTGCTCAATAAGTAGCTAACCAAAAAAGTACCAATAATAGCGCCAACCCCAAAAAAGCCTTCTACCACGTTCATGGTAGATGTATGCTGTGTTGTAGACTTTGAGATATCTCCAATTAGCGCCAGCGCCCCGGTTTTAAAAACTCCAATGGCAACACCAGAAACGATTAACAAACTAAGAAAAAAAGCGAAAGAATTTCCGACAATGAATAGGTAGGAATTTAATGCAAACAGAGTAAGGCCTATGATAATTGTTTTTTTTCGACCTAATTTGTCGGCAAGAAAGCCTAACAGGATGCCCCCCAGTGCAATAGCTGTCATTGGGCCATAATGTAACAACCCTGCAGCCGTCATGCTCAAATCGAATTGTTTCATTACTTCTTTTATAATTTCACCAACAGCATCGGTAGTCATTGCAAACATCATAAACATAAGGTAGGTGAGCCACTTTATAATTGAAAGATTATGTTTGCCTGCGGGAATTGTAGAATTATTCATCTGTTAATTATATAAGATTTATTTGATCAGACATTATAATGGGCAAGTTCGCCCTTATCGTTTGTGTAACTAATAAGTGTTTTGTTTGTTTCCAGATCTACTGATAGCAAACAAAGTTTATTGTCCTTTTGCCAGGAAAGCCTAACCACTTTATCACTTGTATTTGAAATTTTGAATTCGCCATTAAAAGCCCCATATTCATTTCTGAAGCGTATCAATTCTAAAAGTCGTTGGACCACAGGTTTTTGCAAGGCCATGTCTACTTCTTCAATACTAAAATTATGCCTGTTTATTTCACGGCCTTCTCCTGTTTTTTTTACATTTTCCATATCGTTTTCTCCTGCCAATAATCCAACATAATATATTTGAGGAATGCCCGGGGTGAAAAACTGTATTGCCCTGGCTGCAATATATGCATCATCATCTGAATTTAAAAGAGAAT
>JARGGF010001086.1 GCA_029210905.1 Bacteroidales bacterium
GGCGCTTCCGGGAGTGGAAAATCAAGTTTGTTGGATGTTATTGAAAAATCATTAATACATGGCAAACCAATTAACTGTGAGGTAATTAGCAAAGCAGATGATTTTTTTCAAGTCATTTCAGTGAGTCAGGAAATGCCTTACACTTCTTCACTTTCTAGTATAGCTACTTATTCTGGTATTTTTGATTCTATTCGAGATGAATTTGCCAAAATTGCGAAAAAGCAGGCACCTAAAATTTCAAAATCATACTTTTCGTACAATAGCAAGGGCGGAAGGTGTGAACCATGCAAAGGACAAGGTTTTATAAAAACAAGTCTGGATTTTTTACCAGATGTTTATTCAATTTGTCCTGATTGTGATGGAAAAAGATATGAAGAGGCGGCTTTAAAGTACAAAATAGGGGAGAATTCAATTGCAGATGTTTTGGAAATGTCAGTTAATGAAGCATTTGAGTTTTTCTATAAGCATCATCGGATCAAAAATGTTTTAAAAGTATTGCAAGATACTAATCTTGGCTATCTAAAATTAGGCCAACGTTTAAATACACTTTCAGGTGGTGAATTGCAACGTTTAAAACTGGCAGTTGAATTTCTGAAACCAGGTGCAGGAAAACGTTTGTTCTTGCTTGATGAGCCTACTACCGGTCTTCATTATGAAGATGTTAAGCATCTTGTTTTACTTTTTGAAGAATTAGTTCAAAATGGTAATACTTTGATTATTGCAGAGCATAATCCTACAATTATTGTAAATGCAGATTATATTATTGATTTGGGGCCTGGTGGCGGTAAGCATGGTGGAAACATTGTGGCACAGGGAAATGCAAAGGCCATCGCAAACGAAAATAAGTCTATTACAGGAAATTATCTAAACGATAGGATGTAAAGCATGTTTGAGACTAAATATTGAATACCAGTAATGTATGTTAAATGATTTTAATTAACCGGATTAAATCGGAAATAAACTCCACTTGAAGTTTCCCATGGCATTTGTTTACCTTTTGTTAAATCAAACATTCTTCTGCGAATTGCTTTAAAAACATCTTCTATTTGAATATCTGCCCTGCCAATATTTTTTAATAATTCACTGGTATATTGACTTGTAACCCTTTTGTTATCAAAGGAAATTTCACCCGGACGGGATGAAAAAGCGATAAAAAAATTGCCGGGACCATTAATGAAGGCCAAACCTTTTGACTCCTTATCTTTTTTTAAATAATCAAATGCATCGGGCTGATAAGCATCAAGTATAAGAATATTTGTTTGTACGTCTGCAGCTTCCATTTCACCAATCAAACGATTAAATGAAACACATTCCAGTTCAATGTCCATCTCTTTCTCCAGGTGGGTTCTGGTTGGTATAAGATAGTTCGCGCCATTAAAACGGGTTGCATGTCCGGCATAGTAAAAAAATCCAACATCGTAATTATGCAGTTGTGCAGCAAAATTATTTATTGCCTCTTTCATTTGTCGCTGTTCCAGGTTCTTGTATTTTAGAACAACGAAACCAATTTGTTTTAAAATAGCTTCCAGTGAATCAATGTTATCAGCTGGATCTAAAAGTTTTTTGGCAAAATGATATTCTGTATTTCCTATGATGAGTGCCAATCGTTTCTCCTTGATTTGCGAATGCAAAGAGATAGAAATTATAAAAAAAATGCAAACCAATAAGTGTCTCATTTATTGACATTTATAGTAAAATAGTATGTTGCCTGCCAGCAATTTAATACAGAATTAATTATAAAACTTGCCAAATATATTACTTTTTGAAGTAAAAAGAGCCATCAAAATTAATACAGCCAAATGTCTGTTGCTATTGAATAGAATATTCGTATACCTCCTTTCTTACTGTTCTAAATAGATTTCTGATCTCAAGTTCGGGTTTATTTATTTGTTTTAATAGAATTGGTGAAAATAATCCTTCAATACCAATACCAGCCGATTTTGCTTGGTTTGTCAAGCAAAACCCAAAGAACAAAAAAGAACAAATAATAGCATCAAATATCTCATTGATATCATTTTAGGCGTGAATTATTTAATGTATCTGACCTCT
>JARGGF010001087.1 GCA_029210905.1 Bacteroidales bacterium
AAAAATATTATTTTGAAATAGAAGGAAGGGGAACAATTTGGTTTCCCTTCTAAATAAATATTCTATTTAACATAATATTAATTATAAGACAAATATGTAGACTTTTTCTGAAAAGATTATGTACACCTTTAGTTGAATCTTGTTTAAGATGTTTTGCTGCATCTGTACCAGTACGAATGTTAGTTTGAATTTAAATATTGAAATCTCGTCGGGTTTAATTTTGAATACATTCAACTTATTTTTTAATACTTTCCAAGTTGATGAGTTGATTTGACACTTGTGTTCTGTCAATGTCAAATTTCTATCTTTTACAAAATCACTTAAATATTTAGAAACACCTGTCAATTATTACAAGTATTTTTGTATACTCTCCTTGCTGACATAATTAGAAAAAATATCACCCCTTTCAAACATATCCCTAAAAACCGGATAACCACTGCATGCTGGTGAAAATAAGATAGTTCCGCATCTATTAATCAGGAGCTTCAATGCCTGGCTTAGTGCTGTTTCAAGATTTTGCACGATTAGGTACTTGTCGTAATAGATTTTGCTCAATTCTTTTCTAATAAGCTCTGAGGTTTCATCCTCTGAATACAGGATAACGAACAGGTTTTTTTGTGCTATTTCATTTGCTAAATGACTGTATGATAAGTTTTTATGAGAACCACCTCCGGTAATTAATATGCCCGGTTGAGTTTGGATACTTTTAATAGCCAGGATAGTCGATTCTGGTGTTGACGCCGTTGAATCATTAATGATTGTTAGCTTTTCTTGTTGAAAAACAGTTTCAAAACGATAAGCCAAACCTTTAAAAGTTGCTAATCCTTGTTTGAGATATTCTTTGATTATGGTTAAAGTAAAATTTTTATTTTTAACATAAATATATGTAATACAGATGCTTGCTAACATCAATTCAAGCTGGTGTGGAGCAAAATTAGCAGCGATAGCTTTCAAAGAAAGTAGTTTAAAATCTTCACTTTTATTTTTTATATGTATCCAGCTATCTTTAATATAACAGGCTGATTCATTGTAATTTAATCGACAATCTTTTAAATTATCAATAGCAAATATAAATTTATGCGCTTTTGTTTGGATATTTCTAAGTTTTGTATACCCAAAAGGAACAATAAGGAAGTCATTTTCAGTTTGGTAGTTTGTAATTTGTAATTTATCAATGTAATATTCTTCTATATTTGCGTAGTAATTCATATGATCCGGGAAAAAATTCAACCAGCAGGCAATGTGTGGCGACTTTTTCTGTATACCCATTTCATGTAGCTGCCATGAAGATAGTTCGAGCACAAAAGTTTTATCTTTATCAAGGAAAAGCAATGGTGATATGCCATTGTTTCCTGCAGCAATAATATTTTTATTAAATACTGATAATAAATGGGTTACAAGGGCTGTTGTATAGCTTTTTCCTTTGGTTCCGGTAATACCAATATAAGGTTTGTGATAAAATTTATTAAATAAAGAGATTGGGGTCTCTATTTGCTTATTATGTTTTAAGGCATGCTGCAAGTATTTATTTTCATATTTTATACCTGGGTTTTTGATGATGATATCATTATTTTCAAAGTCTTCAAAGCGATGTTGATTCAATACCAGGCTTTTAGGCAAACCTTCTAATTCGAACAATGAATCTTTCAGGTATTCTGCATCGTGCAAATCGGTGATGGTGATAAAGGCCCCATGTTTATGTGCAAATTTAGCTGAAGCAACGCCACCGCCCTTAGTTCCCAGGCCCATTATAAGGACTTTTTTGTTTGTAAAGTATCGGTTTGGATTCATATTCAATAGCGATGTTCCAATTTGAATACATCATAGATGTGTATGATGTGCAGGTTATATCACCCCAAATAAAATTTTATCAAAAGCATTAACTCTTAAATACTCGGGATATTTTTCCTGATACAAATTAAATATTTTTTCACCTAATTGATTATTTTCCTGAGAGTAACAGTTTTTACCTACACAAGCACTGCATGAAATTTCTGAAAATTTACTGTCATTTCCAAATATTTCTGCTTCTTCGCGTCCAACAAA
>JARGGF010001088.1 GCA_029210905.1 Bacteroidales bacterium
TTAAAAAGTAGACATTTGCATTTTTCCATAAAAAAGGTACTTTTTCTTTGGTCTCCTCCTGTACCTTATTTTCGCATGCAAATAACAGTATAGCTAATAAAATCAAAAAAGATAATCTCATCCGTGGTATATTTAAGTTATTAAAAAGTTGATTGGCGCTAAAGATATTAATTCAAATGATAAAAGCATTAAAAATGGGATGGTTAGCAGCTTAAAAAACACAGCAAACGATTGCAAAAGGGTGCTTTTGGATTTAATTTATATGCATTTATCACAACTAAATTAGCAAGGAGTTATAACCTGCTAACATATAATGCAATGCTGTTTAGTTAACATATATTGCTTCACTCCTTTTGTGATGTGTCCGCTCACCAGTGGATTGGTCACTGGTCATTAGTCATTTAATGACCAGTGACTAATGTCTAATGACTTTGTTAATTTTTAGGAATGAGCTTAACTAAACGACATTGATATATAATGGTAATTCGTATAATAATATTCACGTTCCCTAATTACAACCTTTTTATTCTCTAATGCATCTATTGGTTATGCATTAATTTTACAATATAATGAAACCTAATTTAAATAATAATCCTTATGCTAATAGTTTAGAGGATCAATTCTCTGAATTTCAAACAGGCAGAGTTGTTATAGAGCATAAAGAGCGATACATTGTAAAATCTTCAGAAGGTGAATTTGATGCCGAAATAACAGGCAATATGCGTTTTGCTGCAAACAGCCGTGCTGATTTCCCAGCAGTTGGTGATTGGGTGGCATTTCAGGCTTTTGATAAAGAAATGGCTATAATTCATCGCATATTACCACGAAAGACAGTTCTTGAGCGTCAGGCCGTTGGGAAGTTGGGCGAAAAACAGATTATTGCCACAAACATTGATGTTGCCTTTGTAGTTCAGTCTGTCGAACAGGATTTTAACATCAACCGGATTGAAAGATATCTTACCCTATGTTATTCAGCTAATATTGAACCACTTGTTATTTTAAGTAAAACGGATCTGCTGCCCGTAAATGAGATAAATACATTGTTGGAAAAGCTTAAATTTCGGAATATTAAAACAAGCCCCATTTTATTAAGCAATAATTCTGATTTGGATATAGAAAAATTCAGGTCTTTATTAGAATTTGGGAAAACTTATTGCTTTATTGGGTCAAGTGGAGTTGGGAAGTCTACCCTCATAAACAGACTAATTGGTAAAGACAATCTTGAAACAGCAACAATTAGTTTGAGTACGGGAAAAGGCAGACATACAACCAGCCATCGGGAATTAATTGTACTGGATAACGGAGGTATTTTAATTGATACACCAGGTATGCGCGAAATTGGGTTAACCGATGAAACATCAGGTCTTGAAATTACATTTGAGGATATTTCACAGCTGGCTGAAAACTGCCTGTTCAATGATTGCACGCACACCAATGAAAAGGGATGCGCTGTTTTAGCCGCATTAGAAGACAATGAAATCAGCGAAGCTTCCTTCGAAAACTACCATAAAATGAAGAGAGAACAGCAGCGGTTTACCTCAAGTATTGCAGAAAAAAGAAAAAAAGACAAAGCACAGGGGAAATTGTATAAATCGATACTGAAAAATAAGAAGAAAAGTAAATATTAAAGTTGAAAATCCTAAGGAATTGAAATTTGGTTTTAAAACTCCGTTTTCAGGTCTTAACAACACCTCTCGTCATCAATATAACTAAGGATTTTCAACCTTTTATAGCTTTACCCATTGGTAACTTTTTTTAAGTAATTTGACTTTATTGATTGTGTCTGAATATTGGTTTTTTTCTGTCTTTTCGTCAGCTGATTCACCTGGAAATTATTTTGCCGTACGGTTTACGCCGCGTAAATGCCGGGAAAACATTTTTTCCGCTTATTTACGCCACGTTTTTGGGCGGGAAAAATAATTTTCCGCCAGATCCGCGACGTGTTTGGTCCGGCAACAGATTTTTTTTCTATTTCCGCGACGTAAACACCAGGAAAAAAGTTTTTTTTGCCAAAACGGCAGGTGATTAGCCCGGAAACATT
>JARGGF010001089.1 GCA_029210905.1 Bacteroidales bacterium
ATTGAATTCATTATCCGGTTGGCCTGCGTATCATTTAAAATACTTAACCCAATTCCACCGCGCAATTTTTCAACCGGGAAATCAAAAGCTGCGCTGTAGGTTGTAAATGCATTTTCGAAACTGTGCCATTGATTTCTGTATTGAAGCGCAAATCGGGGATCGCCGGCAGAACCCGAAAAAGCAGGATTAAGATGTAGCGGATTGGAATAAAACTGCGAGAACGAAATATCCTGCGCAACCGCAAATCTGCTGCAGATTATCAATGTAAAAGAAATAATATATTGAATTTTTCGAATCACCGGTTTTCGCATGAGTAATTTAGCTAATATAACTTAAAAAATCAGTGGGCAATTGTTGTACCTAATTCTACTTTACCAAATTGAAAAAAGAGGTGTTTAGTTTTGCTATATAGCTAATAATTAATATCTTAGGGTAATTATTAACGCATTCTGATTGTTTTGACAATGAAGCCAAAACGAGCAGATAAAAAAAATTTCTCTGACAAAGTCCAAGACAACAATTCATCTGGCAACAGCCTTAATGAGCTGATTTACAGCAAATACAATGATTTATTCAGGGTGTACACGAAGAGCAGTACGCATGTTGCGGAAGAGTATTTGTCGGGGCTGTTACAATGCGAAAAGGGACATGGGAACATGGAGCGGATGGTAGAAAAGGTGAATGAATCAGATTATAAACGATATATACATTTTTTGTCGGTAAGTAAATGGAGTGCTTCTGATGTGAATTTGGTAACGATGAAATCGGTGGACAGCTCATTACGGGAACAGAAAAAAAAGAGCGGCTTGCCCACAGGATTTGTAATTGACGAAACCTCACATTTGAAAAAGGGTTTGAAATCAGTAGGTGTAGCTCGCCAATATGCCGGGGTTGTAGGCAAAGTCGATAATTGCCAGGTTGCTGTACATGTGTCATTGGGCAATGAAAAATTTTGCAGTTTGGTGGGCACAGAGTTATTTTTACCGGAAGCGTGGACAAAAGACAAAGAGAGGTGTGACATAGCAGGAGTGCCTGAGTTGGATCAAAAATTTCAAACAAAACCTGAACTGGCTTTAAAGTTGGTCAAACGGGCAATTGGTTCAGGAGTAGAATTTGATTTTATTGGTGGCGATGGACTTTACGGTCATAATGCGGAATTGACAAGGGCATTGGATACTTTGTCCCAGTTTTACGTGTTGGATGTTCATAAAGATGAACTTGTTTTCCTGACCGAACCTACGTTCTCAGTACCAGAACGTAAAGGAAACAGAGGTAAATTTCCAACGAAAATACAACCAGATATTAAACCGATTCAATTGCAGAATTATACAAAAACACTTGAAAACAAAGATTTTAGCACAGAGCAAATAAGAAAAACAACAAAGGGCTGGAAGAAAGCAAAAGTACACACAGTAACGGTTTGGCATTGGGACGGGAAGGAGGAAAAAGCCTGCAAAAGGACGTTGGTTATCACCAAATCTGAGAAGATAAAATATTCACTCAGTAATGGAGATAAAGAAAAATATACCAATAAAGAATGGGCATATTTTCAATGTAGCAGGTATTGGGTAGAGCGCTGTTTTGATGATTGTAAAAATGAGTTGGGAATGTCAGGTTATCAAGTAACAGGATGGTTGGCATGGCAACATCATATGGCATTAGTAATGATGGCCAGCCTTTATATCTTAACATTAAAGCTTGAAAATCAGGACGAAATGCCACTGTTAAGTGTCCGTGATGCCAGATTATTAGTTATAGCCACGGTATTTGCTACTCAAAAAGAAGTCGACCTTTGCCTGAAGCATATACGAATAAGACACCGACAGCGACAGGCAGATATAGATAGATATTACAAGTAAAAATCATTTTAGTAAAGTAGAATTAATAAAGATGATTAAAGAAAAAATCCATAAAAACATTACTATGAAACAGCAGTACTTCATTACAATTCTCGCTTTTATTTTGATAAAAAATGATTCTTGTGGTGGCTTAGAGTATGTCCGAATTTCTTCTCGAAGTTTCAATTTGTTTTCAATAT
>JARGGF010000108.1 GCA_029210905.1 Bacteroidales bacterium
GAAATGATACCTGACAATGGAAATTATAAAGGATTGGGTAAATACGCCAATCTTACCGGCAATTTTAAAATGTCAAAAAACACCTTAAGCATAGGTTCTGTAAATTACAATGATGAAATAATGAATTTTTCATCAAAAGGGCCGGCATTTGATGGCCGGATAAAACCTGAATTACTTGCTTTTAGCTATAATGGAACTTCAAATTCAACAGCATTAATATCAGGGCTTTCGATTTTATTACAACAAGAATATCAAATAATAAATGGTGGTAACGCCTCATCTGCGCTGATAAAAGCCTGCCTGATAAATTCGGCAAGGGATGTTGGAACTGCCGGACCCGATTTTAGCTCAGGATTTGGAAAAGTAGATGCCTTTCAAAGTATCAGCACAATTAAAAAAAACAATTTTATTCTTGGCCAGGTTGCAAATAGTGAAAGCAAAACTTACCAGATTTATATCCCACCCGATGCTGCAGATTTAAAAATCACTCTTGTATGGACAGATCCACCAGCACCAATAAATTCAAACATTACCTTGGTTAACGATTTGGATTTAAAGTTAATCGACCCTGATGCTTCAGTTTGGGAGCCCTGGGTTTTGGATCATTCAGCAACAATTGAAGCGATTACTGCTCCCGCAAAAAGAGATGAAGACCACTTAAACAATGTGGAACAAATTACAATTGCTAATCCTATATCGGGAGATTACACTATTGAGATCAAAGGCTTTGATGTTACGTCAGCAAATCAGCATTTTGCACTAGTTTACCAATGGAAAAATACAAACAGTTTCAGATGGACCTATCCTACAGCCAGTGATGCAATATCAACAGGACAAAATCCGGTAATTCGTTTGCAATGGGACAATACATATATTGCAGGCACTGGTGAACTATCTGCAAGTTTTGATCAGGGATTAAGTTGGCAAATAATTGATAACCAGGCAGATTTAACCAGCAACTATTACGAATGGAAACCTGATGAACTAAAAAACGGTATCACTCTGTTAAAAATGAACATTAAAAACCAGGAATATTTATCAGACACCTTTGTGATTGCCAAAGAAACCAACCTGACTGTAGCCCTGGATTGTGAGGAAATTATAGAGCTGAACTGGAATGAAAATAAAAATGCAAGCAGTTATAAAATATACAATTTTGAACAAAACAAAATGCTCCCCTTTGCAGAGACAGATCAGCCATTTTACGCAATAAATAAGGCAGAATTTGACACCTCATTATTTGCAGTACAGGCTGTTTTCAATAACGGGTCATTATCTCAAAGAAGCGAGACCATAAATTATACAACTTTTGGTGCAAATTGCTACTTTAATTCATTTTATGCACAAAACATTAGCGATGATATACACCAGGGTATTGAAATTTACCTTGAAACTGGAAGTGTTTTTCAACTAAACAGGGTAGAAATATACAGAATAAAAAAAAATGAGGCCGAACTAATTACAAGTTTCGTGCTGCCTTCAGAGAATATCTTTATTTACCTTGATCCCGATCCAATGCAAGGCATAAATTGCTATCAGGCAAAAATCGTATTGAACGATGGTACAGACTACTATTCCGAAATTATTGAAGTACCATTTTTAAGAGAACAGGCTTTTTTAATTTTCCCAAACCCAACCAATAATTCAGGAATAAACATTATTAGTAAAAATTTTCAGGAACAAATTATTACATTTAAGCTTTATAATGCAGATGGAGCTGAAATATTATCCAGTCCATTACGCTCAAATTTTGAACACATTGATTTACAGTCGGTAAGATCAGGGGTATATTTCTACAAGCTTGAAAGTAGCCAGGGGCCAATCCAGAGCTCAAAATTAATTATTCAATAAATGAGCAGGTGCAATATATCATATAGGCACAATTAAAATTTGAATAACAAATATGCATTCAGGTTTTTTTTGAAAAATAATTAGTAAATTAGAGTTTATTAATTTAAAACATAATCACTATGAGAAAACTTTTTACATTGTTTCTAATCACCATTTTTGCAATAAACTCCTGTGGACCTACATTAGAATCAGAAAATGAAGGGTGGCAAAAAAATCTTGATGCAGTTGCAAAACTAAAAACCGACTTTCCTGTTTTTTCTCCGCTGATTGATAAAAAATTAGAAGAAGCTAAAAAAACCTGGGAAGAGGCACAAGGCATTACTAATGAGGATCAAAAGCTTGACAAAATGGTTGCCGCCAATAATTTGCTTGAAGCCGGGCCATTAGGCAATCTAAGAAATATGAAAAGCAGGATTTCGGGCCTTAAATCGAAAAAGGAGAGCCTGATGAAGTTAAAAACTCCTGATTACAAGACTGAAGAACGCGCACAGAATGCCTTTGAAACAGTTGAAAAGGCGATAAAAAAAGCAGATAAGGTGATGTACATGACCAATGATGAATTCACTTTGGAATCGGCCCCGGGTGAAATTGACAAAGCATGGACTGCTTTAAATGACGCTTACAAAGAAGTTGAAATTATCATTGACAATATCAACAAAGCCAACAAGGCAATAACTGATGAAAAAGTCAAAAATGAGCAAACCATAAAAGACGAGAAGGCCAAAACTGAAGAGGCAAAAAAAGATGTTAAGTGCGAATATTGTGGGACACCTAACGCTTCTGATTTTAAAAAATGTAAATCTTGCGGGGCCCCAAGAGGTAACTAAGAAAATTTGAACCTTTCCAAACTCAGTACATAAGAGGCTGTTTTAAAAGTAATTATCAAAGATATATTACTTTTCAGATGGTCTCTTTTTATTTGGCATTGAAGTTTTCTGTTAGCCAGCCGTACCACTCTGATAATCCTTCGTCAGTTTTTGCTGAAACTTCAAAAAATGTCAAATGATGATTTACCTGCAATGCATATTCTTTTACCTTTTTTACATCAAAATCAACGTAAGGTAATAAATCAATTTTATTAATGATACAAATATCAGCCGATTTAAAAATCACAGGATATTTAAGTGGTTTGTCATCCCCCTCGGTAACACTAATAATAACAACCCGTTTACTTTCCCCCAAATCAAATAATGAAGGACAAACCAAATTGCCGACATTCTCAATAAAAACCAGGGAATTCTCCTTAATCTGCAATTTTTTAACAGCCTGGTTTACCATGTCGGCATCCAAATGGCACCCATTTCCTGTATTTACCTGTACAACCGGAGCTCCTGCTTTATCAATCCGGTTGGCATCGTTCATGGTCTGTTGATCGCCTTCAACAACGTATAAATTTAATTGCTCTTTCAACGCAACAATTGTTTTTTCCAACAGACTGGTTTTACCCGACCCGGGGGAGCTCATCAAATTGATGCTCAGGACGTTTTTTGCATCAAAATAGCCCCTGTTCCTTGCTGCCAACAAATTGTTAGCTGACAATATATCCTGCTCAACCTCAATTACACGTTGCTGGGCATGACTGTGGTCGTGATCATGGGTATGATGCTCATGCTCATGGCTATGAAATTTATCTCCGTGCTTGTGTTCGTGAGTATGAACTTCAATTTTTTGTTTCTCCCCTGGGAGTGAAATGCTTACCACATTTTTCGGATCTCCGCAACCACATGTTCCACACATAATTTGGTATTTTTAAATTCTTCGAAAAGATACAAAATGTAAGTTACTTTCCAAAAACCATATTTAAAGTAATCAGTACTAAAAATCTAATCATCTACTAATAATGATTTCACCCTGAGTTCTTTCCCGCGTATGAGTGAATTGTTGTAACCCTTACAATCAGGACAGGAAAAAATCATTTCCTTTACTTCAAACTCCAGTCCGCAATCATTGCACTTGGCCAGGCCTGCGGGTTTGTCAAGTTTTAAAACTGCTTTTTCAAGTACCGTGTTTTTTACAGCCATCTGCATTGCAAATTCCAGTGCATCATACTCAATACCAGCCAATAATCCGATTTCTAATTCCAGTTCGGTTACTTTGGCAGCTCCTGACTTTTTAAATTCTTTTTCAGCGATATCCACAATACTTAATGCAATTGACATTTCGTGCATAATACTTATTATTTAGATAAAATTCATCTCCCTCCTTTTTGATGCAATCAAAAGCTGTCCCAATGCAATGCCACCATCATTTGCAGGTACTCGTGCCGGGAAGTAGGCAGCTACATCATGTTTTTTTTCAAAGCGGTGCTCAAGATGTTCCAGAAGATAACGATTTTGAAAACTTCCACCTGAAAAAACAACTTTACTTATTCCATATTTTTGGCTGATTTGAATGGTTTTTTCAAATATTGCAGTAATTATTGTATTATGAAAACGGGCTGAAATATTTGAGATGGGCACCTTAGCCAGAACATCTGATACAATTTCCTTAATACAAGTTTCAAAACTTATTACCTCATTATCAACGCTAAATGGATAAGGTTCAACAAAATTATTTTCTATCACATTTTCTAACCGCATGGGAGCTTCTGCATGAAAACCTGAAAACACGCTAATTCCAAGCATGGCTGCAACAGCATCAAAAAGCCTGCCCGCACTGCAAGATAAAGGAGCATTAAAGCCTTTGTCAATTGATTTGATTACCAGCTGCAGTTCTTGTTTATTAATCTTTTGCAGAAAAGGTAAATTCAATTTATTAAACTCAGCCCCATAAATTTTATAAAGATAGGCCACCGCAGTTCGCCAGGGCTCCTTAATTACTTTATCACCACCTGGAAGCGGATAATATTCAAAATGGGCAACACGTTCAAAATCAACATAATCGCACAGAAAAAACTCTGCGCCCCATATATTTCCGTCCGTCCCCAAACCGGTACCATCCATAGCCACGCCTATCACCTTTTCATCCAGATGATGCTCTGCCATGCATGAAGCAATATGCGCGTGGTGATGTTGCACATAAATAATAGGAATACTGCTTTTTAATGCCAGCTCATTGGCAAATTGAGTGGATAAATAATCAGGGTGCTGGTCGGCGACAATTAACCGATTCTGAAACTGGAACATTCTGCTAAAACGCTCAAAACTTTCTTTGTAAAACAAAAATGTTCCCCAGTTTTTCAAATCTCCAATATGTTGACTTAAAATTGCCTGCTTTCCACGTCCTATGCAAAAACTATTGGTAAGTTCGGCACCGGCAGCAAAAATTCCTTCTACATCAGCTGCCACCCGAATGGGTGAAGGTACAAAGCCACGGGATCTACGCATGACTCTTACAATATTGTTGGCAACAAAAGCCACAGAATCATCATTCCTGTTAAAAATTTCCCTGTTGTAGCTGACAATTGCATCCACCTTATTTTCAAGTTTTTCCAAAGCTTCTGCATCGGAAATAATAATTGGTTCATCAGAAATATTACCGCTGGTAAAAACCAAAACCTCTTGCCTGATATTCTCAAAAAGTAAATAATGAAAAGGCATTGAGGGCAACATACAGCCCAGGGTATTAAAACCATTGCTAACACCAGCCGCAAGCACTTTTTTGCTTTTTAAAAGCACAATTGGCCTTTTCCAGGAATTAATTTCGGCCTTTTCATTTTTGTTTAACTCTGTATAACTACTAAGTAATTCTTCGTTTTTAAACATCACAGCAAAAGACTTGGCATCGCGCATTTTTATTTCACGAAGTTTTGATATTGCCTGCTGATTGATGGCATCACATACCAGGTGATATCCCCCTGTGCCCTTTATCGCAATAATTTTTCCATGCTTCAATAATTTATCCAGGGTGTGAAATATCTCATCCAAGTTATTAATAATCTGCCCATTAAGCAGCATTTGATAAGATGGCCCACAATTATTACACGCCACCGGCTGAGCATGGAAGCGCCTATCCAACACATTTACATATTCCTGATGACAAGTTTCACACATCTGAAAATCTTTCATAGTGGTTTTGTGCCTGTCGTAGGGCAAATCATGTATTATTGAAAATCTTGGGCCACAATTAGTGCAGTTAATTAAGGGATAATTTTTTCGATGTGGCTGGTTTCTTAAATCACTTAAACATTCATGGCAGACGGCTATATCAGGACTAATTTCAGTTATTTCATTTGATTGATTATTGCTTTTTCTAATGCTGAAGTTTCCAAAATTTTCAGGTTGGACTTCATCATGAGTAATTGACCAAATGTCAGAAGCCAGTGGTGCTTTTTTTTTAATGTCCTGAATAAAGGAATTGAGGCTTTCAGCTCCTGCCTGCGCTTTTATTAGTACACCATCGTTTCCGTTATTCACCCAGCCATATACCTGATGCTCAATGGCTAAGCGATAAATAAAAGGACGAAATCCTACTCCTTGTACCAGGCCCGAAACTTTGATAAGCTTACAGATGATATGGTCATTTTTTGTATCCAATCAGCTAATGTTAGTAAAAAACTCTCAGCAGACTAATAGTATTTTTTGTAACAACTAAAAATAGCAGTAATTTGTTAGAATCCAAAAAGCCTGTTTATTCTATGAGGAAAATCGCATTTACAAGTTGAACTTGTCGTGATTCATCTCAAAGCACAACTCAATATTTATAATGTGGTCGACCTCAGATAACGCAAATGTTCGCAGATAATTTTTAATCTGCGGGTATCTGAGCTATCTGCGGACAAAAAAACTTCCTTTAATATAGTACATGTATTTGATTGATCAATACTATTAAGCTTCCTGGCAGATTAAGTTTTTAAATGCAAGCCATGTTTATTCTGTAAGTTTGAGGGCTTTTATCAGAAAATAGGCATATTTTCGGGAATAACCATTGGCTGAAACAAAATTGTTCTTCTTTGTATTTTGTTCAAAAGTTAACTTTGCTGGAAATTTATTCCGTAAATTTCTTCGCCTCCTGCCAGATTTCTTCCATTTCATCCAGAGTCATGTCTTTTAGTGAACGACCTTTTTTAATGGTCTGACTTTCAAGATAATTAAAGCGTTTTATGAATTTTCGGTTAGTCCGCTCCAGTGCATTTTCAGGATTTATTCCGTACAAACGGGCTGCATTGATAATTGAAAAAAGCGTATCGCCGAATTCGGCCTCCATTTTATCTTCATCATTTTTTTCAATTTCAAATTTCAGCTCATTCAGTTCTTCGGTAATTTTATCCCAGACCTGATCTCGTATTTCCCAGTCAAACCCAACTCCCCTAACCTTTTGCTGAATACGGTTTGCCTTTACCAGTGCTGGTAATGATGACGGTATTCCACCAAGAACGGTGCTATTGCCGTCTTTTTCCTTAAGCTTTAATTCTTCCCAATTTTTTGAAACCTCATCAGGATTATCCGCTTTTACATCTGAAAAAACATGTGGATGTCGGTAAATTAATTTTTCAGAAATCCCTGTTAAAACATCCTCAATATTAAACAACCCCTTTTCTTCGCCAATTTTAGAATAAAAAACAAGGTGTAGCATTAAATCTCCCAACTCTTTTTTAATATCCATGTCATCTTTTCGGTCAATGGCATCCGCCAGTTCATAGACTTCTTCAATGGTCATTGTTTTTAGGCTCTCCGTGGTTTGCTCCTTATCCCAGGGACATTTGGCGCGCAATTCATCCATAATATTTAAAAGCCTTTCGAAGGCTGCAAGTCGCTTATCCATAACACTTTAATAATTTACTAAATGACTTTATCCAGTGACCATGCCTCAGCCGGGAAAGAAAACCATGCTTTTATTTTTGTCCAGGCACCTCTAAAAAACTCCGACTTACGATATTCATTCAGTTTATCCTCTGAAGTCCAGTGACTGTAAGAAAAAAACACCTCAGGATGGTCTAAATCCCTGTATATTTCAAGATGCAAACAACCTTTAAAGCTTTTAATTTTATGATATATTTCTTCGCTAAAAACCTTAAATTCATTAGAATAGGCTTCGTTGAAGGTCATTTTCACTACTCTTATTATCATCAAATACAATTCTGATTGTTGAACTAGTTGTTAAATTAAACAATTCAGCAACTTTCCCATTTCTTATAGCAATTTCAAGCAACCCGGCTGAATTAAACAATGCAAGCAATTCACCTTCGCTTGTTTCATTGTAGGTCTTGTTAATTTTAGAAATCACATTGCTTTTGCTTTGAACATAAATGTGAAAAGTTCGTCCATTCCCAACCTGATCAAAGGTATCCATTCCAACATTTGTGATAATATTCTGATAGGAATCTATATAAACCACTTTCCCAATAATTACATCTTCCTCAATAACAGCCAGTACAGGCAACTGTTTAAATACCTGTTTCCGCTTACTTCCCAATTTTTCAAAAGGCACACCATTTGCCAGATTGGCTGCAGCCACTGCGAATGTTTCAAGTTCAGGAAAACTACCTACAGATTGTTCACCGGCAATTTCCACAATGCTTTCTACTGGTCTATCCATCATTAAATGGAACAAACCATTATCGGCGCCTATAAAAAAATGGCCGTCATATTTAACCACAACCAGGGGTTTATCTTTCCGTGCCTCGCTATTTACTGCAATGATGTGTATAGAACCTTTCGGAAAGTTATGATAGGTGTTTTTTACAACAAATGCTGCCTGAACAGTATTATGGCTGGTAACCTGATGGTTAACATCAACAATAACAGCTTCCGGACAGCGGCTTAAAATGCGCCCTTTAATAGCACCAATATAATAATCTGCTGAATTCCAGTCGGATATAAGTGTTATAAATTGCATCCAGAATAATCTGTGGCTTTTAGGATTAAAAAATACGAACTATGATATTCTCGCGTTTTCTGTTAAATTTGCAAAGACAAATGTAATATATTCTTTGCAAAATATGATTGAAAAGCTAATCTATTTGGAGGAAATTGACCCTATCAACCTATATGGAATAAACAATGCCAAGCTGGAAAAAATAAAGGTTTATTTCCCAAAACTAAAAATTGTAGCCCGCGGACATGAAATTAAAGTATATGGAGAGGCTCAAAAAGTAAAAGATTTTGAAGAAAAAATTGAAAGCCTGGTTTTATTCTTTAACCGTTTTCATAACTTAACTGAAGAAAATATTTCAGATATTCTGGGAAATGGCAATCCCCCATATCTTACTGAAAATGATGACAGTATTTTGCTTTATAGCGCATCGGGAAAACCAATTAAAGCACGCACAAAACATCAGCAGCAAATGGTTAAGGATTTCAGAAAGAATGACTTGATTTTTGCCATTGGCCCGGCAGGAACCGGAAAAACATACCTTGCCATAGCGCTGGCTGTCAGGTCTTTAAAAAACAAGGAAGTCAAGCGGATTATACTCAGCAGACCAGCAGTAGAAGCAGGTGAGAAACTTGGTTTTTTGCCCGGCGATATGAAAGAAAAACTGGACCCTTATCTTCAGGCGCTTTACGATGCCTTAAACGACATGTTGCCTGCAAGAAAGCTTGAAGAATACATGCAAAAAGGGATGATTCAGATTGCCCCCCTGGCGTTTATGCGCGGCAGAACACTGGGCGATGCAGTTGTAATACTTGATGAAGCCCAAAATG
>JARGGF010001090.1 GCA_029210905.1 Bacteroidales bacterium
GATTTAAAAATCACTTGGTGTGCTTATAAGTTTTTTATTTAAAGGAAGTTACTTAATTTTTGTTCTTTCAGGTACTCTTTGAAATCGCAGGTCATTTTTTTAATAATATTACTATATATACACCTTTCAAAAGTGCAAACAGGCTTATCCATTGCACAGGTGCTCTCTTCCAGCTTTCCTTCAATGGCCTCGTAAATGTTCAAAAAATTGATTTCCGAAGCTGGTTTTCTTAAGGTAAAACCTCCTGTAGGTCCGCGCATTGAACCTACAAATCCCTGTTTAACAAGCTGTTGCATAACTTTCGCAACATGGTGCTTTGAGCTTCCTGTTCTTTCGGATATCTGAAGTACATTTAAAGTATTTTTTGATTGAACCACCAGAACCATTGCATGAAAAGCAATTGAGGCGGCTTCAGATAGATTTACAATTTTTGACATGAAGTAAATTTAACTATTAAACTTGTCAAAATTAGGTATTTTAAGATTTATAATGCTTCTAAATTAAGCTATCATACTAAAATTTAAACTATTCATTATATTTTTAACTTTGCATAAATTGAATATGGATGAAAAACAAGATACAAAACCCTTGTAAATTGATATGTAAATACGATCATGAATCAATTTGCATGGGTTGTAGAAGAACGCGTGAAGAAGTTTCGCACTGGGCAGAATATTCCGATGATGAAAAGCTTAAAGTATTTCAGAAAATTATTGAAAGGGGCGGAGATCCTTATGCTAAAAAAAGGTATACTTTTTAATATTGAAATTAGACATTGGTCATTAGAAATTATCATAGGGAAGAATGAATAATACTAACAAAGTTTCATTTAAAAACACTCATGAAAATTGATATTCAGACACTTAAAGAATTGGAATTGCTTAATTATGATTCACATAGTGGAAGCATTTTTGAATTATTGGATGAAACTTCAACCCCAGGCGGGCAGTATAAATTAAAACAAAACTTCAGAAAACCGTTTAATAATCTAACAGAAGTAGTTAGGGCACAGGATGCTGTAAAATTTATTCTGGCCGAGGAACCAATATGGGAATTACCAATAGAAGGTAAATTAATGGACTTATTGGATGTATACTACTTTTCGAAATCAAAATCTACTATTGGTAAAAATATTTTCACCAGGTTTATCGAAAGCATTTCATACCGTTTCATATACAAAGATTTCAGAGCTACATTTTTGGAAGGTACCAGATATGTAATACAGTTTCTTAAATTGGTGAATAAGTTTTATGCGATTCATGCAAAAAAAGATTTTCCACTGCTTTTAAAAGACATTTTTATACAAATTGCTGAGATTCTGGAAATAAACCCAATAAGTGAGGCCTTAAAAAACCAATCCGTCAAAAATATTTCAAACATGCAACTGCTGCAGTTCGACAGGGCTTTTAGAGAGACCCATAAGGACGAAATATTAAAATTAATGGACTTGGTTTATGAGCTCGATGTGTTGATTTCTAAGGCGCGGGCCACCAAAAAATACAAGATGGCTTTTCCCCGGTTTATCGATTCTGATAAAGCACAGTTTGAAATAAAAGGACTTTATCATTTATATGTCAATAAGCCGGTTACCAACGATTTGGATTTTCAGGATAATAAGAACTTCATTTTCCTGACAGGGCCAAACATGGCTGGCAAAACTACTTTTCTAAAAGCCTGCGGTGTTGCTGTATTTTTGGCCCATCTTGGAATGGGTGTGCCCGCCGGATTTATGAAACTTAGTTTGTTTGATCAGCTTTTTACCAGTTTAAATGTGTCAGATAATTTACCAAAAGGCTACAGCTATTTTTATAGCGAAGTGAGACGCGTAAAAGAAGCAGCCTATGCCTTACGTGAAACATCTAAAGTATTTGTCATTTTTGATGAGTTATTTAAAGGAACTAATGTACAGGATGCATACGATGGTTCATTATTGATTATCAAAGAATTAGTTAAATGGAAATCGAGCTTTTTCATTCTCTCCTCTCATTTGCTGGAATTAGGTAAGGAAATAACACAATTAGAACAAAT
>JARGGF010001091.1 GCA_029210905.1 Bacteroidales bacterium
TGGTTTGGTATTAGAAGTTTTGATACGCCACATTCAATTCTAGCATTCAACCTTTTCTGTTGTTAAATCTTAAATCATTATTCGTTAACTTAGGCGAAAGCCGATCTCAGCGGAGCTAATCGATATTCGATATTCAGATTTCAAAAGTGTACTAAACAAAGTTCACAAATTTCTTCCTGTTATTAGGCTTTGCTGATTTAAATTTTAAATCTTCTTACGCGAAATGCCAATGTACGACTTTTTAGACACCCTCTTTATCTTTAATTAGATTAAATTTTTAATCGAAACTAGCCCTTTTTAGAATCCGCTATTTTTATTTTATCTCTTATAAAGGCTATAATTGAGATGGCAATTATTATTCCGGCTGTGTAAGGCACAAAATCAGGTACAGGCACTGGATCGCCTTTTGCATAAGAGTGCAATCCTGCCAGATAATAGTTAACACCAAAATAAGTCATTAAAATAGATGAAAAAGAAATCAGTGATAAAAAGTTAAAGGTGAACTTATTATTCAATGATGGAATAAATCTGGTGTGCACAACAAATGAATAGACAATGACTGAGATTAAAGCCCATGTTTCTTTTGGATCCCATCCCCAGTAGCGCCCCCAGGATTCATTTGCCCATATACCTCCCAGAAATGTACCAATGGTTAACATATACAACCCAATAATAAGGGTCATGTGATTAACAATGGTTAACTCACTTAATGTTAATTCAATACGCTCCACATTTCTTTTGTTTTTAAATATCATCAACACCAGTGCTAAAAATCCCATTAAAGCTCCTAATGCCAAAAATCCATAACTTGCAGTAATTATTGAAACATGGATGGTAAGCCAGTAAGATTTTAAAACAGGGACCAAATTAGTTATTTCAGGATCCATCCAGCTAAGATGAGCAACCATTAAAGTAGTAGATGCTAATAGCGAAGTTGCAGCCAGCGCTATGGAAGAGCGTTTCATAAACAAAAAGCCTGCAAGCATTGTAGCCCAAGCAATGTAAATCATTGATTCATAACCATTACTCCATGGTGCATGCCCTGAAATATACCAGCGGATACCCAAGCCATACGTGTGATATAGAAAAAGCAGACCAAGTATAACCGCTGTAATTAAAGTAGGTATCCTTACTTTTGTTTTCGGCCTTAATACACTAACAAACAGAACTATTAACAGAATAAAACCGAATACACCATAATATTTGTAAACCCTGTCAAAAATATTTGAGTTAACATATTGAATCTCAAGTTTTATTTTGCTGTCTGATGGCAAAATTTCCTTTGCATAGGTTTTTTGAAATTTTATTAAGGAGTTTACCTCTTCATCGGCTTTTGACCAATCGTTTGAACTTTGTGCTGCAAGCAATGCATCATAGTATTTTGTGAAAAAAGTTGCTGCATATGCTCTATGCACACTGTCTTTGATCTCTTTTAATTGAGTTGGTATCAGCCATTTGTGGTGAACATCTCCAGGAACAGGGAACACTTTTAGAAATTGGCCAGAATAGACCTGGTAACATAAATTTAATCTTTCATCAACTGATATTAGTTCTTTGTCGAATTTATCACGTTCTCCTGGTTTTTTCTCAAAGGCTTTGTCAACATACGTTTTCAGTTTGTATTCTCCTTTGGCCATGTTAACAAG
This sequence comes from Bacteroidales bacterium, assembly GCA_029210905.1. Taxonomy (GTDB): domain Bacteria; phylum Bacteroidota; class Bacteroidia; order Bacteroidales; family NBLH01; genus NBLH01. Next base: position 1,647 of record JARGGF010001091.1, read on the forward strand.
CTGATTAAAAGAAACATACTTTCCTTCTGCATTTAAAATGTTATTGATTTCAGGATGTGCTATTTTTATCATTTTTACGTCTTGCCAGTGCTGAGGGTTAAACGTCATCCCTAACATTACCTGGTTTGAATTTAGTCCCTCGAATTTTTCTTTCCTGGAGACTTTTCTAAGAAATTCACTGCTCACGGTATTGATTGGTTTTATCCTTCCGCCATTGTCCTGCGTTAATACAAAACCAAATTTATTGGCGTGATCAGCATCAATAGAAACGATGCCTTCATTTTGAGCAAACAATTGTTGGCTGGAAAGACTAACAAGTATAATTAATATACCTGCCAACCTCTTTTTTCGTATATCAGCACTTTTTCTCATCATTTCCAT
>JARGGF010001092.1 GCA_029210905.1 Bacteroidales bacterium
TGTCTCTTTTATCAACGGTTCTGGTCCTCTTTCTATCCGAAGATTTACTGTTTTTATTATCTGACATATATTTTATTCAAATTTACTTACTATTTCCTGTACCCTGTTAATTTTATCATCGGTGCTCATGTAGCCATCCAGCCAGTGAATTTTAATACCATTGCGCTCCATTCTTCTAAACCAGGTCATCTGCCTTTTTGCAAACTGGTGAATGGCCGTTTCCAGCCCCGTAAACATTTCATTATAAGATATCTGGCCGTATATATACTGAGTAATATATTTGTATTCCAGCCCGTAATAAATTAAAGTTTCCTTATCAACCCCTTCATTAATTAAAGCCTGAACTTCCTCAATCATGCCGTTTTCCAGGCGTTGTTTTAGTCGTTGGCTGATTCTCCTGCGCCTTGAATCCCTGTCAAATTTAATACCCAATACCAGATGAGTCAAATCTGGCAACCTGTCTTTCTCAGTTGGTTTATTTGCATAATAATCAGCAATTTCAATAGCTCTTATTAAACGTTTTTTGTCGCTGGTATCGCTAATATTATGCAAACTTTTATAAGCTTCCAGTTTATGGACTAATTTATCCATCGACTGTTTTTCAAGTTCTTCTCTAAGTGTTGGATTATGAGGAACATTGATTAATTCATAGTCCTTGATTACTGCTTCCAGATACATGCCTGAACCACCACACATGATGGCATTTTTGCCTCTGCTCTGAATTTCTTTAAAAGTGTTTACAAAATCCTGCTGGTATTCAAAAACATTGTACTTATAACCTGGTTCAACAATATCAATCAAATGCACGGCAACCTGCTTGCCCTCAACAATATAATCATCCAAATCCTTACCAGTACCTATATCCATTCTGCGGTATACCTGCCTTGAATCGGCACTTATTATTTCACGATTAAGAATTGCTGCCAAATAAGCTGCAAATGCAGTTTTTCCCCCTGCAGTTGCCCCTAAAACTGTTATCAGATTGTACGGTTTTGTAAGTTCCTCTAACTGGCTCATATTCAATAATGCATCATTGCATTTTTTAGCTAAAATACCACGACAAAAGTACACTGTTTTTTGCCATTCTAACCTGTTTAACCCATAAACTTTATATTTTTCAAAGTTTATGGGTTAAACAGATTAGCCCCGACTTAGAAAATTTTGGCGTTTCAGCTTGCTGAAACCCTTACAATTTCTTAGTCGTAGGAATAATTCATAAAACTTATGAATTATTTGGGCTAAAACTTATTTGGTTCACATTATCACAGGTTTCTAATTATTTTGTATTTTTGCAATCCCTGAAAGGGAAAAAGAAGGAAAAAAATGGCAGCATCAAATTTACTTATTCAAAATAAAAAAGCCCGGTTCCAATACGAATTTATTGAAAAATTTGTAGCAGGGATTGAATTGTATGGTACTGAAATTAAGTCGATTAGAGAGGGAAAGGCCAGTCTGGTCGATGCCTATTGTCGTTTTATTACCCACATTGACAGACCCGGCAGGCCAGAACTTTACATACTAATGAATATTTCAGAGTATTCGCATGGAGGTTATGCCAATCATGAGCCTAGGCGCGAGCGTCGGTTATTATTGCAACGAAGGGAACTTTCCAAATTATCAAAAAAAATTAAAACCACAGGATTTACCATAGTGCCCACTAAAATGTTTTTGAACCAGAATGGTTTTGCCAAGGTGGAAATAGCACTTGCACGGGGTAAAAAAATGAGCGATAAAAGAGAAGATATCAAAGATCGGGATTCGAAGCGCGAACTGGCCAGGATGAAAAAAGTGAATGGGTAATTTTAGGGTGGAAATTGGAACTTAAAAATTAGAAACGCCCTTTCTTGACAATTCGCCGCAGGTGTCTTATAGTCAATTTATTAGCACTTGCAATCTTTCAACTCCAGCTGCTTTTCATAGCTTGTCTGTAACAATTTATTTTCTTTATTTAGGGTGCAGTTTTAATATTACGCACAATTTCTATAATTAATTTGATGAAAACTTTTCCAAAACTCTTCCCACCT
>JARGGF010001093.1 GCA_029210905.1 Bacteroidales bacterium
CAGGAGTTGACTTGATAAGTTCTTATTCAATTATGAAATATTATTTATGGAGGTGGTACCATTGAAATGGGTATTACTTATTACAAACGAATAAAAATTTATATGCCAAAACTTAATTTTAAGTCACAAGCTGAAAAATATGAATTCATATCCAAACAGCATGGTGGCTATTATCGTCATAATTTCACGGATCATGCTTATTTATACAATTTGTATTTCCCACCCGAAGCAGTTTTTACAACCCTTAAAGAAAACATTCATAATATTGTTTTAAATTATCCAATGGCACAGGATGCACTTGCAGGATTGATTGGCAAAATAATAGATCAGCCAAGCGAAAGAATTGTTGTGGGTAATGGGGCAGCCGAAATAATAAAAATAATTTCGGGGCATTTAGCCAAAAAAATAATTGTTCCGGTTCCATCCTTTAACGAATATGCAAATGCAGCACCAGTAGGTAATGTAATTGAATTTCCGCTCGAATTTCCATCGTTTCAACTTGATGTAGATATGTTCGCAGCGGAGGCTATACGTGTCGGTGCTGATATAGCAGTTGTAGTTACACCTAATAACCCTACGTCGATGCTGGTACCAAAGGCTGATCTTATTCGCCTTCTGCATAAACTTAATGGGCATAACTGTATGCTAATCATTGATGAATCGTTTTTGGATTTTGCCGAAAATAAAGATGAAATTAGCCTCGAAAAAGTGGTTCAGGATTATCCAAATATGGCAATTCTTAAAAGTATGAGCAAAGCCTATGGAATATGCGGACTTAGAATTGGGTACCTGCTCACTGCCAATGTTAAATTTGCAGATTTGGTGCGTAATGGCATACACATTTGGAATATTAATGGGTTTGCCGAAGAATTTCTGCGCATTTTACCTGAATATAAACAGGAATTTATAGACAGTTGTATTAGAGTAATGGCCGACAGGGATGAATTTTATAAAAAACTATGTGCCATACCTGGAATGACTGTTTTTAAGCCTGACGCAAATTATATTTATTGTAGATTACCCGAAAAGGCACTAAGTGGCCCGGAGGTAACAAAACGTTTGTTTATAGCCCACAATATCTACATTAAAGACAGTGTTGGTAAAACACAACCCGATGCCGACCGCTATATTAGAATTGCAAGCCGCACTGAAAAGGAAAATAATAAATTGGTAGAAGCATTAATAGATGTAATGTATTGAAAGGCATAGATTGTAAATTAAGACAAGGGATAAAATAGAACTCATTAATAATATTATTAAAATGAATGATACACAACAACCTGGCATGCTTGGTTTTGCCAAAGATTTACCAAATATTTGTTCACTTATTGGGCTATTAAGCGCATTGTTTGCAATATATTTTGCCATAGAAGGCCATTTTATTGCCTCTGTAATTGCAATTCTGTGGGCTGTTCTGTTCGATTGGTACGATGGCATTATTGCACGTAGGATGAAAGGACGCACAAAAGCACAAGCAGTTTTTGGCGCTCAACTCGACTCCATGATAGACATAATAAGTTTTGGTGTTTACCCTGCAATCTTGCTTTTAAGTTACGGAAGCTATAGCGCATGGTTTATACCAGGTGCTTTTATAATTTTAGCTACCAGCGCCATTCGATTGAGCTATTTTAATATTTATGGCCTTATTGGTAGCAACACTTACAAAGGGCTGGCACTCGACAATAATGTACTTATTCTGGCATTTGTGTTTCTGTTTGAAAGCTTTTTAAGTCATACTGTTTTTTCAATCCTCATTTATGTTTTATTAATGGGATTGTCCGGTTTTAATTTATCATCAATACCAACTCCTAAATTTGGAGGAAAATGGGTATACGCTTTGGTGGCTTATGTAGTGATATTGTCTGTTGTTTTTGGATACTCAATTTGGGCCAGTGTTTAATGCAGAACATTTATCTGAACATGTTAAAATACCTTTTTCTCTTTGAAATACAATTCATCTTTCTCCGGAAATATTCGTATCACATGCAGATGCATGTCTTTGGTTCCAACATTTTCAT
>JARGGF010001094.1 GCA_029210905.1 Bacteroidales bacterium
ATCAGGTTCAGGTTTGGCAAGTGCTTCCCCAATTTTCTCAAAAAGGACATTACAGGCTTAGCATAAAGCATGCAATGGCTGGAGCTAAAGGAAGCTTTTATATCTGTGCCTGGGCTGACACCAATAACGATGGCAAACCGGATAAGGAAATTGGTCGTTCTGCTTTAATGACGGCAAACAATGCAGGCGATTGGAGCTCCTGGGAATTTAATTCAGAATACGATAAAATATTTATAGGCAACACCTGGAGTCAGAATGATGAGCAGGTCTTTTACCAAACAGGAGGAAAGTTAGAAGGATACATCGGATTGGGAAACAGCGTTTTTTATTCAAGACAGTTTAACGGTGTGCCCAATTCCTCAACAGGCCCGAGATATACCAACATAAGATTATCTTATCTTGATTAGCAAGATTTTCTCATTAGAATGTGCATTATTTTTGCTCCCGTTAAGGGATCTATAATGGTTAATTGTTATACTCTTTGTATTTGGATTTGGTTGTTCCGCTAAAATTTGTTATAATGCCCTAATTCAAATAGCTTGTTTTTTATTATGTTCCTTAACATGATAAAACAACATAAATTTAATAAAAAGATTAAGTACTTTTGGACTCGGAATTTTTGATACATTTTATCTTCCGGTTATTGACAATTTTTTAAACTTTTAAATTATAGATGTATATGAATGCACAGGATTACATGAAAAGAGAAGACCAGTTTGGCGCACACAATTATCATCCACTACCAGTAGTACTGGAAAAAGGTGAAGGTGTTTTTGTATGGGATGTTGAAGGCAAAAGATATTTTGATTTCTTATCTGCATATTCTGCTGTAAATCAAGGACATTGCCATCCTAAAATTGTGAAGGCTTTAACTGAACAGGCTCAAAAACTAACCCTGACTTCAAGGGCTTTTTACAACAATGTGTTAGGTGAATTTGAGGAATACATTACCAAATATTTTGGCTACGATAAAGTGCTACCAATGAATACCGGAGCTGAGGCAGATGAAACAGCACTTAAATTGTGCCGTAAATGGGCTTATTTAAAGAAAGGGGTTCCTGCAAATGAGGCTAAAATAATTGTATGCGAAGGTAACTTCCACGGACGTACCATTACCATTGTCTCCATGTCAACAGATCCTGATGCAAGAAAAGATTTTGGGCCATTTACCCCAGGTTTTGTTACCATTCCTTACAATGATATTCCTGCTTTGGAAAAGGCATTGCAAGATCCTAATGTTGCAGGTTTCCTTGTTGAACCTATTCAGGGCGAAGCTGGTGTTTTTGTTCCGGATGAAGGTTATTTGAAAAAAGCTTACGATTTATGTAAATCGAAAAATGTGTTGTTCATTGCCGATGAAGTACAAACAGGTGTTGCCCGTACTGGTAAAATGCTTGCTTCCGATTGGGAAGGTATTCGTCCTGACATGATTATTTTAGGTAAAGCAATTTCAGGTGGCGTTTTCCCCGTTTCTGCTGTACTTGCTGATGATGAAATCATGCTTTGCATCAAGCCAGGTGAACATGGTTCTACTTACGGTGGAAACCCATTGGCTTGTAAAGTGGCTATTGCTGCCCTGGAAGTTATCAAAGACGAAAAATTGGTTGATCATGCTGAAAAATTAGGAAAAATTTTCAGAGAAGAGCTTAAAGCTATTGATTCTGAACGTATTGAAATAGTACGTGGTAAAGGTTTATTAAATGCCGTGGTGATTAAACCCATGCATGGAAAAACTGCCTGGGATGTTTGTTTGGCATTGCGCGATAATGGATTGCTGGCAAAACCAACCCACGATCATATCATCAGGTTTGCACCACCTTTAGTAATTACTGAAGCACAGGTTCATGAGGCTGTTGCTATTATTAAAAAAACGATTTTAGAATTCGATAAGTAATATTTTAGGATATATTAAGTTATTGGTTAATTGGTCATTAGTTATTGGTAATTCCAATTTCTATTGGCCAATTTCTCTTTATGGAACACGGATTATAATGGAACGCGGATTAAAATGGAAA
>JARGGF010001095.1 GCA_029210905.1 Bacteroidales bacterium
CGCTTTTACAAAAGGAGTTAAAACATCTTTTTTAACAGCAGCATGTTTCACCGCATTTAGTTCACCTAATTTGGTATCCCAGAGCGCGAAACCATCGTGATGCTTTGATGTAATAACAGAATACTTGGCACCGCTTTCTTTTATCAATTTAGCCCAAAATTCAGGATCATAATTCTCACAGGTAAATCCTTCTGTTTGTTTAAGATAGTCTTTATGAGAAATCTGATCATTAAAAAAGGACCACGACTCACTTATACCATTTACCGCATAGATACCCCAATGAATAAAGATTCCAAGTTTGGCATCTTGAAACCATTCCATTTTATTATCGTTGACAGAATCAGTTTGATTGGTATTCTGTGCAAATAAAAAGGTTGGGAGCAATAACAATAGGATTAGTGTAAATTTCATTTTTCTATATATTTTGTACTAATACTTATTCTTTTGACAATTATTTGAAAGTTCCTGTGATTATTCCTGAGACATTCCAGGCGCTAAAACTGTTCCCTTCGGGTACACCCTGATCGATAACCACTTCGATATAATGTTCGCCAGGGGTTAAATCCTTAAGCGGAATATAATAGGGTGGAGTAACTGTGGCCGGACACCAGTTTGATCTACTTAAATCACTGGAAGAGAGACCGTTCTGAAAATTTCCAGAAGAAGGGTTCGCCATACGATAAGTGCCACAATCCGCGCGCCATGGAACAATACTGAAAATCAGTTTTCCATCTATAAATACCTGGTTCAGCTTCGGATTAAACTCATCCCCACCACCCCAACCACCATGGCCAGTACTTGTGTAAAGCAACTCAAGGTTTTCAACATTGGCCGGAATGGTAAAGCTGGTTTTTAAGGTATCATGCCCAAAAAAGCGTCCATAGTTTTGACCCATCATTTCCAACGAATTTAAGGTATAAAAAAGGCTGTTGACATATTTTTTTGCTGGTTTTGTTTGTTCTCAGGCCGGATAAAATTGTAAATCTAAACTAACATAATGGCCACCCTTATCATAATTTCCAATGACTATACCTAGCCATATTTCTTCTTCATTTAACGGGATTAGCCTGGTAATTTCCTGTTTATAAACTACTGAGTCGTGCCAATTGTAATTGTTTATTTCCCTTAGCTTATTAAAATGAGAAACACCAAAAGAGGTGAAAAAGCGCATCAATTCAACCGGGGTTTCATATTCTTTTGTGCTAATTAGGCCCTGATAATTATCCCCATTTTTATCAGTAAAAACAGGTAACTCTTTTAAGCCATTAAAGCAGGCATCGAGTATTGTTTTATCTTTTTTTCCTGAAATCGTAAATAAGCTCCCGGTTCTATCGTAGGCATCGCCATTTGACCAATTTGTAACAGTTGCAAAAACAAGTGTATTCTCTTTATTAATTTCTGGCAACTTCACTTTTTTCATAATAAGCGTGCCACCTGCAAAACGATAAATTAAGTTGGGCGCTATTGTTTTTGGGATATTGATAGAGTCTCCCCAGTTTATTTGTTCACGCTTAAAAACCGAAAGGTTTACATACCTCGATTTAATTTGCATCTCCCTGGCAACCGGTTGGGTGATTTCTTTGGCCATATCGAAATCATAATCTGGTATTTTTGTTTTATTGTTTTCTTCAATAGCCGTTAATTGCCAACCACGGCTTCCATTTATTAATATTTTTAGCACTAAGGCATCATTTGGCAAATAGGACTTGTAAGGGCTACCTTTCGCTTTGCTGTCAACTGTATACCAAACATCTATAGTATTTGAAAAACTGGTATAGGTTGACTTTTTTGTTGAAAAGCCCAATAATTTTTCCGAAGCTTCTGTTTTTATTTCTTTGGGTAAACTGTCTAAGTTGATTATTGTTTTGTATTTCTTGTTATCAAATTCCATAATATCAACTACCAACCTTCTTTTGTAGTCTATAAACTCCTGTACCTTAGCATCTTCACCTGTTAGGTAACAAACTTTGTTCGTATAGATTATTTCTAAAGTTTTGCTGCTGTCTATTAGTCC